>QJWD01000368.1 GCA_003235465.1 Nitrospirota bacterium
CATCCCGGTGAAGGACGCGTCGGATTTTCAGGCCGGCCAGCAGATCACGGTTTACCACCCCGGCTGGTTCCGTTACGAGGATCACGAGATTCAGAGCATTTCGGGAAACACCATCAACCTGGTGGACTCGAATTTTTCCGGCGGTGGTGATTTCCTCTTCGGCGTCAACGCCCAGCTCATCACCGTAAACAAGTACAACGACGTCGTGATCAAAAAACAGGGAACCCAGATTCTGCGCTGCATCGACGATACCGCCTGCAGCGGGACGCCCACCATCTTGGTCAACGATGTGTCGAACCTGGTTTTCAACTACGACGGCGCGCCGGGCACGGCGCCGACGACGAAGATCGGCATCACCCTGGGCCTCGTCGACCCCAAGGACCCGGCCGCGGAAATCGAGTTTAAAACCGACGTGACACTGAGAAACCTGGGACTCCACGGTTAAGAAAGGGGCATGAAATGAACCACACCATTAAAACGCCCCGGCCGCGGTTCAGCGGATGGGCGAAAAACGAAAATGGCATGGCGCTGGTGACCACGATCTCCCTGCTTCTGGTGCTCGGCCTCCTGGTTGCGGTCACCTCGCAGTGGTCCGCGCAGGACGTCTACCGCACCGCCGAGTACAAAAGGACGCGCGGCGCGTTCTACGTCGCCGAGGCGGGCCTGCAGGACGCCATCAACCACATGAACTACGACGCCAGCGGCGACAGCCCCGGCGCGGCCGCCAATAATTTCCAGAGCGCGCTGACCGCCTGGCCGACGGAATTCACGAACGGCGTGCCGTTCGAGGGCGAGACCTACACCGTCGCGATCACCGACAACCAGAACGACGACGCCGCCAACGACCCGGCGGTGGACGCCGACCAAACCGTCATCGCCATGGCCACCGGCACCTACAAGGGGAAAAGCGCCACCATCGAGGCGGTGTTGCACCTGCCCCGCTATGTCAACAACGGCGCGGTGGTGGTGGAAGATTCCATCACCGCCAACGGCTCGGGCGATATCACCGGCGCTGGCGCGACGATTCATTCCAACGACTCGGTGGTCCTCGGTGGTTCCCTCGACGTCGATTTCGGAGCCACCGCAGTCAACACCTGCAACCCGGGCTCCACCGGCATCCCCTGCAACTCCAGTGATGAGTTTAAGAAAGATTTAGTGGTGTTCGAACCGTCCTCCTTCAAGGGTTACGCCGATTATGTGTTCAAAAGCGACGGAACAATCCTGAAACCTTCAACCGGCGAAGTGTACCGGAAAAACGGTGCCGACTGGAAGGTGGATCTGAACCCGGCGACGCCGGCGGGTCCTTACGGCGCCACCGAACCCGAGCTTGCCGCATTTTCCTATTTTTCTGGGGGCCTCAACCCGGGCTGGCAGGTCCCTGGTTCCAACCTCCCTTACGATGCGGGCCTGGGCAACGGCGACCTGCCCAACAACAAGTTCCTGTATTTCGAGGAAAGCTTCATCGCCAACGGGCAGACTGGCAGCGCAGGCCGGCCCTGGGCCACGACGATAATTTCCGAAAAAAACTTGTGGTTCAACGGCAACGCCTATCTTCTGAACTGCACAACCTGCGGACCGGATGAGGCGGTGCGGAACCTTTTCCTGGTGGCTGGGCATGATATTCTCTCGCAGACCTTCGAGCTCGATATCTCGGGCATCATCGTCGCCAAGGAGCATATCTGGCTGGGTGGCGACGCGCTGTTGACAGGCTATGTGCAGGCGAACAACATCACGCCCTTCCAGAGCAGCCTGGTTACGGACAACAAACTCTCCGGCAATTTCAGCGTGCATTACGATACGGTGCTCGCGGCGCCGGTCACCGAAGACAAGGTGCGGGTGCTCACCTGGCGCGAAATGTAAGCGCCGAATACACCTTCCCTTCCCCAGGGACTTGCATTATGGAGGCCGGGCGGCGCCAATGCGACCGCCCGGCCGTTCGCATTACCTTCCCGCTACGTTTCACCATACTTTTCACCCACGCACTTCTGTTATAATAGCCCTGCGCGATGGGCCGCGCCCGGGAGAGGGCGTCCTGCGGTCTCTGGCCGTAAGCCCGTTGGCCGGGCCGCGCCAACCCGCGGTTTTCTAAATGTCTTGTCTGCCGCGTTTCCTCACCTCAGGAGGTGATGCGATGTCCACGGTGCACAAAAACTTCATCGCCGGCAAGTGGGTTTCATCCCGGTCGAGGGAGACCTTCGCCAACATCAACCCCGCCAGGCAAAGCGAGGTGGTGGGGCGGTTCCAGCAGTCCACGCCCGAGGATGTCGGGCGCGCGGTTGAGGCGGCCGCCGCCGCCCAGGCGGGCTGGAAGAAAACCCCCGCGCCCAAGCGCGGCGAGATTTTGTTTCGCGTTGCCGAACTTCTCACGAAGAACAAGGAAGCCCTGGCGAGGGACATGACGCGCGAGATGGGCAAGGTGCTGGCGGAGACCCGCGGCGATGTGCAGGAAGCCATCGACATGGGTTACTACGCCGCCGGAGAGGGCCGCCGCCTGATGGGCGAGACGGTGCCCTCGGAACTCAAGGACAAGTTCTGCATGTCGGTGCGCATGCCGGTGGGGGTGGTGGGGGCCATCACGCCGTGGAATTTTCCCATCGCCATTCCGTCGTGGAAGCTGTTCCCGGCGCTGGTGGCGGGCAACACGGTGGTGCTGAAACCGGCGAGCGACACGCCGCTGTCGTCGGTGCATTTTGTCCGCCTGTTCGAACAGGCGGGCCTGCCGCCGGGAGTGCTGAACCTGGTGACCGGCTCCGGAGACCAGGTGGGCGAGCCCCTCATCGACCACCCGAAGGTGAACCTCATATCCTTCACCGGCTCCACCGACACCGGCCGCGTGGTCGCCAGCCATTCGGCCGGGCTGATGAAACCCTATTCGCTCGAGATGGGCGGTAAAAACGCCATCATCGTCATGGACGACGCCAACCTGAACCTCGCCCTGGAAGGGGTGATCTGGGGCGCGTTCGGCACGACGGGCCAGCGCTGCACCGCCACCAGCCGGGTGATCGTGCACAAGAAGGTGATGAAGAAGTTCACCGCCATGCTGGTGGAGAAAACCCGATCGCTCAAGCTTGGCGACGGCCTGAAAGCCGCAACCGATGTCGGCCCGCTGATCAACGAGGCGCAGAGAAGCAAGGTGGAAGGCTACGTCGCCATCGGCATGGGCGAAGGCGCGCGCCTGGTCGTAGGCGGCGAGCCGGCGGTGAAGGGCAACCTGAAACAGGGGTTTTTCTTTCAGCCGACGGTGTTCGGCGAGGTGTCGCCCGCGATGCGCATCGCGCAGGAGGAAATCTTCGGGCCGGTGGTGGCGCTCATCGCCTGCGGCGGCCTTTCCGAGGCTATCGACATTGTCAACGATTCGCGTTTCGGCCTGTCCTCCTCCATCTACACGCAGGACGTGAACCGCGCGTTTCAGGCCATCGAGGGGCTGGATACCGGCATTACCTACATCAACGCCTCGACCATCGGGGCCGAAATCCAGCTGCCCTTCGGCGGCACCAAGGGAACAGGCAACGGCCACCGCGAGGCGGGCACCGCGGCGCTGGATATTTTTACCGAATGGAAATCCGTTTATGTCGATTACAGCGGACGGCTGCAGAAGGCGCAGATTGAAGACTGACTCCCCGCGCGCAAGGGGCGCGTGACCAAAGAAAGGCGGCGTTATTTTCAGGTTCTCGGTTTTATCCAGCGGCAGCGGCGGCAACTCCCTCTACATCGAAACGGCGGCGAGCCGGGTTCTCATCGACGCGGGACTGAGCGAGAAGAAACTCGCCCTGCGCATGGCCGCCATCGGCCGCGACCTGGGCGACCTCGACGCGGTGTTCGTGACACACGAACATTCCGACCACGTGCGCGGCATAGGCCCGGTGTGCAGGAAGCACGGCGTGACGCTCCACTGCACCGAGGGAACCCTAAGAAGGATGAACGGCCAGGTAGGCCGGCTGCCCGGTTTTGTTCCCCTGGCCGAGGGCGCGCCGGTTGTGATCGGCGATTTGACGGTCTTGCCTTACGCCACCGGGCACGACGCCGAGGAGCCGGTGGCGTTCACGTTTCACGCGGGCGGCCTCAAGCTCGGCCACGCCACCGATCTCGGGCGCGTGACGAGCGAGGTGGCCGATCGCCTCAGCCTGGCCGACGCGCTCCTGGTGGAGGCCAACCACGACGTCGACATGCTGAACGCGGGCCCCTACCCCTGGCCTCTCAAGCAGCGCATCAAAAGCGACGTGGGCCACCTGTCCAACGAGGCCTGCGGCGAGCTTCTGGCCCGGACGGTTCATGCGGGTCTTAAAACCGTGGTGCTGATGCACTTGAGCGAAACAAACAACCACCCGGAGCTTGCCGCCATCACGGCGCGCCAGGCGCTCGGGGATTCCCCTGCGGATGTGATTCTCGCCCGGCAGGATCAACCTACCCCGATGATCGAGATCGCGCCCGCTTAATTCCTCTCCTGTTATGGTGTGATTCATGGAAAACAAGGTGCTGGGCAGTTGGCTGGGCCTCGCTGTGGGCGATGCCTTGGGCGGTGTGGTGCGCGGCCTGAAGCCGGAAACCATTCGTCAGTGTTTCGGCCGGGTGGACGGCTACAAGGATGTTCGCCCGTTCATCGGCAAGGGGGTCAAGCATTACAAGATGGCCGGGCTCTACGGCGTCGAAACCCAGGGCGCGCTGGTGGTGGCCGACACATTGCTTGAGAAGCGCAAAATCGACCCGGAGGAATTCTCGCGCTCGTTCGAGGAGCTTGCCGGAACCGGCCCGGAGGGGTATTTCGGCGCTTTCCGCCACGCCGAGAACCCGTTTCGAAGCGCCGTTTTGTCTCTCATTCAACGCGCCCCCGGCGTGCCCGCCGACGGGCGTGATTTCACCGGCGCGTTTTTGTCGATGGCGGTGCCCATCGCGCTTTACCGGCCGGACGACCCGGAGCGCCTGCTCGCGGAATGCATCGAGGCGGGGGCGTTGATGAGCCGCCACCCCTGGGAGGTCGTGGGGTTGGCCACGCTGGCGTTTCTCGTCACCCGTTTGCTCGACACCACCCCCGTGCCGGAGGAACCCCTGGCCGGCAAAACCGCGCGCGCCCTTCTCGCCGAAGCGGCGGACTGGGCCCGTCGCGCGGGCGAGGCGTATGAGAAAAGCCCGCTTTCTCCCGCCGAGAGTTTTCCTCCCAGGGTCTGGAACGCCCTCGGCGACATTCTCGCGGCTCTCGAGGCGGGCTGGGGAGAGCCGGTGGAAAAACTTGAAGCGGCGATCACCGGAAAGGCTTCCGAAGCGACGGGGCTTCCCATATCCCACCCCTCGCAGGCCTATGTGTTGACGCTGCTGCCCCTTTCGATGATGGAGGCTATTCGCGCCGCCGATTTTGCGGGCGCTCTCGAATGGGCGCTCGCCCGCGGCCGGGCGGCGGACAAGGTGGGCGCGTTCACCGGTGCGCTGGCGGGCGCGCTGCACGGGGCCGAAGGCATTCCGCCGCTGCTCAAGACTGGGCTGGTCAACGCCCGCGAGTTCAAGACCCGTGGCGAGGCGCTTACTAAGCGCCAATTTTCCAAGGGCGCGAAGCCCCTCCAGGAGATGGAGTTGGCGCTCACCATGAAGGAGTACGAAGAGGCCCGCAGGCACCAGGGCAAGGTCCACAAGAAGGCGCCGGCGGCCAAGGCCAAGATGGAGGAGGCGCCGGCGGGCCCGAGAATTCTGCCTGGAAAGGAGGACACGGCGCGCTGGCGCAAGATGCAGAAGGAGAAAACGCAAAAAAAACGGGACCGCCGGCGCAACCTGGAATCCGGCGAGGACTGGTGATTATCGCCCTGGGAAACCTTCGGCGGAGTGAAAAAAACGCCGCAACTATAAGAAATTCTTACTCAAACAGGAAATAGGCGTTATAATAAATAGATAGCCGGATGGCGAATTATCCCGTTGCCAATAATTTACAGTGAACCTCAATCAAAATACTCTATACAGGGAACTATAAATTCAAGGTAAGGAGGAACCCGTGAAATTGTTTAAAGCGATCATTCTGGTAATTATGGTGGCGATGTTGCAAACGCCTGCTTTGGCCCAGGAGGGCGCGCCGTTGGTCATTGGCAAGGACCTTAAAGTCGGCATGCCGCTGCAGGATGTCATCGCCAAGTTGGGGATTCCGCAGAACATCATCGTCAACCGCGGCACGGAACCGCAGAATGACAGCATCGCCATTGAATACCCGAGCCATGGCGTCGTCGTTCATGCGATGAGCCGCAAGGGGGCGCTCGAGGAAATCGAGGTGCTTCCCACGTTCAAGGGAACGTTCGCCGAGGGCCTCAAGCTGGGCGCCAAGTTCACCGACCTCATCGGCAAGTACGGCATGCCCAACTCGCTCTCCTCGCAGGTGGCGCGCTACCCGGACACGGGGATGTATTTCGTCCTCGAAAAGGAAATCCTCGTTTCCGCCAAGGTGTTCGCCAAGGGCAGCAGTATTCTCGATTTGCAGATGATGAAAAAGAAATGACCTCATCACCCGGCCGCTTGCGAGCTTTCGAGGCGGCCGGGTGAAGCGCTTCACCCGTTAACGAGTGTTTCCCTCCCCCGCGCTTTGATCCCCACCGCACCGGAAAATTCATTCATTCC
>QJWD01000268.1 GCA_003235465.1 Nitrospirota bacterium
AATCACCTCCGCCAGGGTGAGCGGCCGGGCTCTTAACGCCTCAGAGTGCGTGGGCGGATTGTAGGTCGGGCGGTTTCTCATGCGGTGCTCCTTGGTCCAATAGGCCTCGCCCGTAAACCCTCGGGGCGCGCGGGCCGGTTGTGGATCAGGCCCTTTCTGTATAGCACAACCAAAGAGGCGGATACAAAGGGGATTTGCCAGCGAGGAGGCCGGCTAATCAGCCGGGAACGTTGCCGCGGGCGCCGCTGAAATCGGCATCGCCCACCTCCGCGCCGCTGAAATCCGCCTTGTCGAGGTTGGCCTTGGCGAACACCGCCTCGTCGAGCTTGGCCCCCTTCAGGTTGACGCCGGAAAGGTCCGCCCCGGAGAGGTCGGCGTGCTCCAGGTCGGCGCGCTCCAGGCTCGCGCCCGTTAGCGTGGCTTTGTTGAGCGAGGCGCGGGTGAGTTTGCAGCCCGCCAGGTTGGCACCGGAGAGGTCCGCCCCGGCCAGGTTGCACGAGCGCATGTCCGCGCCGATGAACAGGCTGTTCGTCACCGCCGCGCCCTCGAGCGAGGCTTCGCTCAGGTTGGAGCGGCAAAGGTCCGCCCCCGGCATTTTTGCTCCGGCAAAATCCGCCCCGGTGAGGTCGGCCCCGGAGAGGTCGGCGCCGGTGAGGTCGGCCCCCGGCAGCTTGGCGCGGCCGAGGAGCGCCTTGGCCAGGCTCGCGCCCTTCAGGTCCGCCTCGATGAGCTTGATGCGACCGAGGTCCGCCCCCTTCAGCACCACGTTCACCAGGCTCGCCTGCGTCAGGTCGGCGATGTTGAGGTCCGCCTCGCTGAGATCGGTGCCCTCGAGAATCGCCCGCCGCATGATCGCCCCGCCGAGCTTGGCGCGGCTCAGGTTGGCGTTCAGGATCTTCGCTTCCGAGAGATCGGCCCCGGTGAGGTCGGCGCGCGACAGGCGCGCGCCCTTGAGGTTCGCGCCGCGCAGCTTCGCGCCCTTGATTTTTACCCGGTTCAGGTTGGCGTTCTCGAAATTGGTCTCGAAGAACACGCCCATGCTGAGCTTGGAGTCGGTGAAGTCGGCACCTTTCAGGTTCGCGCCGTTGAATTTGGCGCGCGAGAGCTCGGCGCTCTGAATGCGCGCGCCCTCCAGCCCGGCGCGGGAAAAATCGGCGCGCGAGAAATCCGCCTCGCTCAGGTTGACGTCGCCGAGCAGGGCGTCGATGAAGCAGCTCTCCCTCAGGTTGGCCCGCTCGAGCGCCGCCTGCATGAGGCGCGCCCCCTTTAGTGAGGCGTTTTGCAGGTTGGCGTCTTCCAGCACCGCCTGGGACAGGTCGGCCCGGTCGAGGGTGGCGTGGGTGAGGTCGGCGTCGCTCAGGTTCGCGCCGGTGAGCACCGCCGCCTCGAGCGTCGCCTCGGCGAGGCGCGCGCGCGACAGGTCGCTGCCGGTAAATTTGGTCTCGTTCAGGTTGATGCCGAGAAAATCGATATCGGACAGGTCGATGCCGGAAAGGTCCGCGCCCTGAAAGAACGTGTCCGTGGCCTGGGGCTCTTTGTCCTCCTCGGCCTCCTCGCCGTCTTCCGCCTCGTCGCTTTCAGCGGCTTCATCCGCTTCATCGGCGGGTTCGCCCGCGTCCTCATCCTCGGCCGCGCTTTCCTCGCCGGAGGCCTGGGCTTCTTCGCCCGCCTCGTCCTCCTGGTCGACTTCGACCTCGATTTCCTCAATGATTTCCTCGTACTCCTCTTCCTCGGGCTCCTGACTTAGCGCAAGCTCCTGCCGGTATTGTTCGAGCCGGGCTTCGACTTCTTCGCGTGTGTAATCCGCCATGTATCGCTTCCTGGAATGAAATAGGGCAGGGTGCAACCTGCCGGCGTGCCAGAAACCCCGGCGCGCCATTGAAAAAGGGTGATTTGGCAAAATAGCTCACAGCGGCCCGGAACGCAAGGAGAAGATGGCGGTGGGGGTGCGCCATGCGGCGGGGTTTCCCCGCGCGAGGCCGGAATGCGGCTATAATATCCGCATGGGCGGCGCGCTCACCGGCCACTGGCAGGATAGCGGAGGCGGGTGGAGCAAAACCGCCGGAGCGTGAGGGTGAAACCCGCTTTGTTCGGAGAGGCGGACGGCCGGCCCTCCGCCGAATGCCGTAAGCAAACCACCGGAGCCCCATGAAAAAACCCGTGCTGATTTACGACGGCGAATGCCCGTTCTGCCGAAGGCTTGCGCGCCTGCTGGCCAGGATCACCAAGAACCGCATGGAACTCCTCCCCGCTAGTGTTGCGGCGGCGCGCTTTCCCGGCATTCCGCCGGAAAACTACCGGGCCTCCATTCAACTGGTGGGGAAGGGGGGATCGGTGAGCGAGGGCGCCCTGGCGTTGTTTCAGGCGCTTGCCTGCCGGCGCGGGTTTTATCGCGCTGGGCTCCGTCTCTACCGCCGCTCTCCCGGCTTCGCCCGGTTCTCGGAGGGCGTTTATGCCCTCGTCGCCAGGAACAGGATGCGTCTCTGCCGCCAGGGGGCGGGCAAATCATAAATGCTTCGCGCCTTTAAGATTGAAGCCGAGATGAGGAGGCCAAAGTTCGCCGCCTTGTCACCATCAGGATGAACAGGATGCAGGCCAGGGCCATCGTCGCGGGAAACAGCACCGTGGTCGCCGAATAGTTTTCCAGCGCCAGGATGGCGGTCAGGTTGCGCGCCGCGATGATGGCGAAAAAGACCAGCCGTTCCTCGTGCGGCTGGGCGTAAGCCTTCCTGAACGTCGGCAGGAAGCCGAGCACATCCACCGCCGTCAATATCGCCACCGCCCACAGCGGGTCGGCGGTGAAGATCCATAAGGGCAGCGCCATGAGGCCGGCGAGGAAAAATACCCGGTCCAGCGGCGTGAAGGAAACGTCGGCCCGCTTCCGCCACGCGAGCCCGGCGACGGCAAGGGTGACGGCGGCGGAAACGCCGATGGGCCAGGCCCCCGCGCCGCCCCGGTCCGCAAGCTGCGCGAGAAACACCACGAAGGTGCTTAAGCCCCAGAGAACCCACGAAAACACGTGTGGCTTCGTTTCGCCTTTCAGGATCGAGCGTAGGTAGGGTGCAAACGCGATGAACGTGAGGGCGATGGCCAGCGCGCTCAGGGCTTCTTTTATCATTCCAGCCGCCTTCCTTTTACAATCAGGGTCATTCCCCCTCCGAGCGATTATAGGGTACGCGGCCGCTTCTCAGGCAGTGGAAATTCCGGCTTCGGCCCGGCCGCCATGGCGGGTAAAAATGGCGAGGGAGCCGCCGGTAAAATCGGCTATCATGGTTGCATGGATTATGAAGCCGCCTTTGCCGACATCGCCTCCCTTCTGAAAGATTTCGACGACCAGGGCGAAGTGGCGTCGTACATTCCGGAGCTTGGCAAGGTCGCCCCCGATAGTTTCGCCATGCACTTAGCCAGCGTCGACAACCGGGGCTTCGGCCTGGGAAGCGAGGACGAACGGTTCTCCATCCAGAGCATCGCCAAGGTGCTGTCGCTGGCCCTCGCGTTTCGGCAAGTGAAGGACAAGTTGTGGCAGCGCGTGGGCGTCGAGCCTTCGGGCAGCCCGTTCAATTCCCTGGTGCAGTTGGAATACGAAAACGGCATTCCGCGAAACCCGCTGATCAACGCGGGAGCGCTCGTGGTGTGCGATATTCTGGTCAGCCACCTTGCCGACCCCAAGAGGGAGTTCATCGAATTCGTGCGCCAGCTTGCCGGCGAGCCCGCCATCGATTACTGCCCGCGCATCGCCCTCTCGGAACAAGAGGCGGGTTACAGAAACGCCGCGCTGGTCAACCTGATGAAGGCGTACGGCAACATCGAAAACGATGTCGAAACCGTGCTGGATTTTTACTTCAACCTGTGTTCGATCGAAATGTCCTGCCGCGAGCTGGCGCGGGCGTTCCTGTTTCTCGCCACCGGCGGCGTGAACCCGCTCACCGGCGAGAGGGTGGTGAGCATCAGCAAGTCGAAGCGCATCAACGCCGTCATGCTGCTGTGCGGGTTTTACGACGAGGCGGGCGAGTTCGCCTTCAAGGTGGGGCTGCCGGGGAAAAGCGGCGTCGGCGGCGGCATTCTCGCGGTTCACCCAGGGAACTACACGGTCGCCATCTGGAGCCCGAGGCTGAACGCTAAAGGCAACTCCACCCGAGGCATGAGAATCCTCGAATTCCTGACGACGCGAACGCAATCCTCCATCTTCTGAAACGCAAACGATGGCACAAGCGCTGGAAGACGAATTCGGCGACATCCTGGAAAAGGCGCGCGACGGCAAGAGCTGGTCGGTGGACGAGCTTGCCCGCGCAGCCGAAGTCCCCGTGGCGGCCATCCGCCGCATGGAGCGCTACGAGATCGCCCCGTCAGAAGACGAGGCCCGCCGCCTGGCCGGGGCGCTCGATCTCGACTTTCCGTCGCTCCTCGCCATCGCGCGCGGCGAATGGGCGCCCGCGCCGGTGACGGCGGACCCGGGGCCGTTCGACATGGTCTCTCTGGACCTCCTCATGGGTTCGTACCCGGTTAAATGTTATCTCGTCTCCTGCCGCAAGACGGGCGCCACGGCGCTCATCGACACGGCGGGCAGCCCGCGCGCCGTCATCGACCGGGCGCGGGCGCTGGGCCTGAGGCCCGTCATGATTTTGCTCACCCACGCGCACCCGGACCACGCGGGCGGCCTCGCCGCGCTCGACCGCGAATTCGGCTGCCCGGCGTGGATCGGCCCGGACGAACCGCGCCCCACGGGCAGCCGCGATCTGCGCCTGGTGAACGACGGCGAGAGCCTTTTGCTCGGCGAGCTAAAGATCTCCGCGCTGTTCACCCCCGGCCACACCCCGGGCGGCGTGACCTACCATGTCGGCGAGTCGCTGTTCTCCGGCGACTGCCTGTTCGCGGGGTCGATGGGGCGGGCGAACGCCTCGTGGCCGGGGCTGTTCCATTCCGTCACCACCCGGCTGCTCGCCTTTCCCGATGGGTTCCGCCTGTTTCCGGGCCACGGCCCCGCCACCACCGTCGGCGAGGAAAAACGCCACAACCCCTTTTTTCGCGGCAAGGTGCCCGCCTGACGCCGCCGGCATTTCCGTTTCCTGTCTCATTTTGGGCCTTGCGAAACCCCACGGGTGACCTATACTTTGCCGTATGGACCCGGAAAAAGTGAATTATCACTACACCGACGACCTGCCCACGAAGCCCCTGTGGCCGGGGGCCAGGGTTCTGGTGACGGGGGCGAGCGGCTACGTGGCGCACCGGCTGATTCCCGAGCTTGTGCATCGCGGCTACACCGTCCGCTGCATGTTCCGCAACCGAAGCTGCCCGCCGCTTCTAAGCCACCCGCAGATCGAAACCGTGTACGCCGATTGCCTGAGCGAGGCCGACCTCGCCCGCGTGATGGCGGGCGTCGATGCGGCGTATTACCTCATCCACAGCATGCGCAGGAAGAAGGAATCGTTCGTCGAGACGGACAAGCAGGCCGCCCGCCTGTTCCGCGACGCGGCGCGGGCGGCGGGGGTCAAGCGCATCGTTTACCTCGGCGGCCTGGGTGAAACCGTCGAGCAATTGTCCTCCCATCTCAAGAGCCGCATGGAGGTGGGCAGCATCCTCTCCCAGGGGACGGTGCCCGTCATCCGGCTGCGCGCCGCGATCATCATCGGCACCGGCAGCGCTTCCTACGAACTCCTGAAGTCGCTGATCCTGCATAACCGCTGGGTGCCGTTTCTCGCCCAGTTCAACTCGCGCTGCCAGCCGGTGGCCATCCGCGATGTGATCAAGTACCTGGTCGGCGTCCTGGAGCTGCCGGGCCTCACGACGCGGGCCTACCACATCGGCGGGCAGGACGTGATGACCTACAAGGAGCTGATCCGCAAATTCGCCAACATCCTCGGCCGCAAAATCACCTTCTTCGATGTGTCCTGGCTGCCGCTGCCGGTGGAGCTGCTTTGCCGGGTCTACGCGTACTGGCTGCACCTGTTTATTTCCGTTCCGGTCAACATCACCGCGCTTCTGCTAAGCAGCCTGCGCAACGACGTCGTGTGCACCGAGAACGACATCCGCAAGCTGCTTCCCTTCGCGCCGCTGGATTTCGAGACGGCGATCCACTGGGCGCAGGAGAAGGAGCAGCAGTCGCGGGTGTTTTCCCACTGGGCCAACGTGCCGCCGGACAAGATGAGCGACTGGATGCCGCTTTGCGAGTTCGAAGCGGCGGAGTTCAAGGTCGACGAGCACAGCATCGACATTCCCGCCTCTCCCGGTCATGTGTTTCCCGTCATCTGCCGGGTGGGGGGGCGGCACGGCTGGGTGCACGCCAACCTGCTGTGGCAGATTCGCGGCTGGCTGGACCGCGCCATCGGCGGCGTCGGCCTGAACCGCGGCCGGCGGGACGACAACAACCTGCGGGTGGGCGACGCGGTGGATTTCTGGCGGGTGGAAAAGCTGCTGCCCGACCGCGAGCTGCTCCTTAGGGCCGAGATGATCTCCCCCGGCCTCTCGTGGCTGCAGTTCGAGCTCGAGCCCAGGGGGGAGAACCTGACCCGGCTGATTCTAAGAGCGCACTTCATCCCCAAGCCGTTCTGGGGCGACCTGTACTGGTTGAGCCTGCTGAAATTTCACGATT
>QJWD01000244.1 GCA_003235465.1 Nitrospirota bacterium
ATGCTGACGCCAACGTCTCATCCTTCCCGATAAGCTGGAATTCTCCCGGCCACAACCTATATTAAAAGTAGATGATGTATCGCCCAGCCCCGGTGGGGGCGGCCAGGCCACCGGGAACATCCAGGAGGCGTCACATGACCACGATGATGTTGAACGAGGGCAGGTGGGACCGTTTCGCGAGGGTATTTTTCGGCATGGTGCTGATCGCGGTTGGCCTCGCCATCTGGGGCATCGGCGGCGCGGTGGTCGCGCTCATCGGCCTTGTGCCTCTCATCACGGGCCTGACCGGTTACTGCCCGCTCTACGCGCTCTTTAAAATCAACACCTGCACGTGGAAAAGGTAGTGGGCCCCGGCCGGGGGAATGGGTTCGCCCCCGGTCTTTCTTTTTATTGCGGCCTACAGGATGGTTTCGCTTGTGGCCAGCCGCTCGAGCGCCAGCGCCTCGGCTTCCTCGCGGAAGATGCGGTCGCTTCCTTTCGCGTCATGAAGCCGAATGAGCAGCGAGGCGACGTTTGCGGCGATGGTTTTCTCCACCAGGCCCTCGGTGAAGGCGCGCGCCCCTGCCGCTTGCAGGCGCTGCCTGAACGCGGGGTCGGCGGTTTGCTTGAGTTCGACGGCGCAACCGATGACGCCGCCGGCGTTGACGATGAAATCCGACAGGCAGAGGATGCCGCGCCGGTTCTCCAGGTAGTATTCCGTGGTTTTGCTGGCCGGCGAATTGGCGCCCTGAAGCACAACGCGGCAATCGATGCGGTCGGCGTTTTTCGCCGTCAGGGCATCGGGTCTCGCCGCCGGCACCAAAAGCTCGCACGGCGCTTCGAGAAGCCAGTCCCGCCTTTCGTCCAGCCACTTGACAGGCACCGGCCGGCTGTAGCTGGCAAGCCCCCCCAAGTTCGCCCGAGCGGCGAGAAGATCGTCGAGCGCCAGGCCCTCGGGGTCCCACAGGGCGGCGTGGATGTCCGAACAACCGACGATCCGGGCCCCGGCATGAGCCAGCTTTTCCGCCAGCGGCGCGCCGACATTACCGAAACCCTGAATCACCACCCGCGCCCCGGCGAGGCTGAAGCCGTCCAGCTGATGTTCCAGCGTCCTGGCGGCGGCGAACAGGCCGCTGGCCGTCAGCGCCCAGCCGTCGATGGGGATGCCGCCTCTTTCCGGCGGACGGGACGCGCCGCCGCGCAGATGGTTTTCCGTCCCCAGGCGGCGGGAGTAAAGATCGTGGATGAGCTGCACGTCGTTCTCATCGGTGCCCATGTCCGGCGCGGTGATGTAGGTGTCGAGCTCGAACAGGGCCTCGGCGAAGCGGGTGATCCACTCCCGCTTGAGCTCGGGATGACCGCTTAGCGCCACCGGGTCCACCCTGAGGCCCGACTTGCCGCCGCCCAGGCTGAGGCCGGCGGCGCTGTTCTTGAGCGTCATCACCCTGGCCAGGCGGCGCATCTCGCCGAGGGACAAATCCCCCGCCATGCGGATGCCGCCAAGCGCCGGGCCGCGCTTCGTGTCGTCGACGACGACAAAACCCCAGATGGCACCCGTGGCGGGATCGACGAGCCGGGCCACCGTTTCCGCCTGATGGGTGGGGGAGAAGCGCTGGCTCGAGTCGCTTTCGCCGACCTTCTCCAGAACAAGACGCTTGGGGGGCTTCATGCCGACTCCGGTGACGCGGTTGTGTTAGGAAACCGTCTGTGATAATTTTACGGCGGTCCTGTTCATCCCGCACTCATGGAATCATGATCGAACCACCAACTCAAGAACAAATCCGCCGCCTCATCGACATGGCCCTCGCCGAAGACCTGCGCCCAGGCGACATCACCACCGAGAGCGTTCTCGCGGGCGACCCGGTGGCCACGGCAATGATGACGGCGAAGGAACCGCTCATCCTGTGCGGAAGGGACATCGCGCGTGCGGTGTTCAAGAGCATCGACCCGGAAGCCGAATTCCCCGAGCCCGGGGCCCAGGAAGGGGAGCGGGTGCCCGCCGGCGGCACGGTGATGACGATCCACGCCAAAACCCGCGCCCTCCTCGAGGGCGAGCGGGTGGCCCTCAACCTGCTGCAGCGCCTCTCCGGCATCGCCACCGCGACCAGAAAGCACGTGGACCGGGCGGGGCCGCTCATCGTGCTCGATACGCGCAAGACCACGCCCGGGCTGAGGGTGTTCGAGAAATACGCCGTGCGCGTGGGCGGCGGCGACAACCACCGATTCGGGCTCTACGACCGGGTGCTAATCAAGGACAACCACATCCGCCACGCCGGCGGCATCCGGGAAGCCGTGAGCCGCGTGCGCGAAAGAGGCCACTCGCCCATCGAAGTGGAGACCACCTGCCGCGAGGACGTGCTGGCGGCCCTGGAAGCGGGGGCCGAGACGCTGCTCTTCGACAATATGAGCCCGGACGAGATCCGCGCCATGGTGGCCCTCGTCGCGGGCAGGGCGAAAACAGAGATTTCCGGCGGCGTGACCTATGAAAACCTGGCCGAACTCGCCACCACCGGGGCGAATTTCGTCTCCATCGGCGCGCTGACGCACTCGCCGAAGGCGGTGGACATCAGCATGAACTTCGCCTGAATCGGCCGGGCCTCGGGGATTGATGCTATACTGATAGGAAAAGTTCTTTTCAACCCGGAGCGCCAGGCATGCCCTGCAAGGACACCACATCCCAGGTGATCGTCAAGCTCGATGGCGAGGAGCGCTTGGCCGACTTTTACTTTTCCAAGCTGACGTGCAGCAAGCCCATCGGCGGCGAAACCGGCTTTCGCGAATACTGCCTGGGCCGGCCGGCGGCGGAGTTGTTGACAATGGAGTTCGCCGAGGCCCTCTCCGCCCTTCCAAGCGAGGACGACGAGGCGCAGTTTTTTCTCTACATGGAATGGGACGCGATGCAAACCGCGCTAAGGCAGTATTTCGGCGCGGGCGAAGGCGTCGACCGGGAGCGCTACCAGGTCGCCTCCCTGGTGCACGACGGCGAGGGGGTGGAGATCCAGCAGGTGATCCTGCCGCCCAGCGAGATGCCCAAAATCATCCCCTGCATAAAGCGCCCGCCTCAGTCGGGGTAAAGCCGCACCAGGCGCAGGTAGCCCTGGGAAAAGTCCTGATCGTAACCCTGGGACAGACCGCTGACGTAGGAAAAATAAAACGCCGCCTGCTGGTCGAAGGGAAGGCACCAGGAGCCGTTGCCGCCGCCTTCGGCGAACGCGGGATCGAGGTGCAATTCCTGGTTGGAGCGGCCGCGAATCGTGCATTCGGGCTGGAACAGCTTTTCAATTTCCTCCCTCTCGGGAATGCGCCAGTCGTGATAGCCGAGAAAATCTTTCTTGTTCAGATCGTCGACGAAGGCGAGCGCCTCCTTGAAATCGAGATAATCCTGGGCGATGGCCCAGGAATCGGTCTTGCACCAGGCGAGGCCGGTTTCGCTGTCGGTCACGGTGCCGTCGCCGTTGTCGATGAACCGTTGTTGTTTCGTCATGAATCGCTTCCTCTAAATCATGAATATCGTGATTGCGCCTGCGGCGAAGCGGGCGGGGCGGCAAGCAGGCCCCCGGCCGCCAAGGGTGCTAATGGACCTATCAAAATTCTCTGCAAATAAGTACATGCGGGGGCAGGCGGCCCGCCGCGCGCAAATAACAGGGTTTTAATGTAACCCATCAAAATTTTTACTGTAAAGAAAAAAACACGCGGCGGCCTGAACGGTGAAAGAAAATTTGGACGTGGATTTTATTCGCTCAATTTGTTAAAAGAATCTGTTTGCACCCTGTTCGCCCACGGGCCTGAGCGATTCGCGCCTGCGCGGGAACTTCCAGCAACCTGTGATGAGCTGACGGAGTCCGATGCCTCTCTATATTTTCGAGTGCAGCGATTGCCAGCATCTGATCAAGAAGTCGATGGAATCCCCGCCGGACCGGAAAACAGCCTTACCCTGCCCGAAATGCGAACGCGAAAGGAAGTTCAAGTTTCTCCGCGAGGCGGATTATCAGGAAGACTGGTTCTCCAGCATGCTGAAGATCCACAACAAGCGCCGGCGGCCGGGCGACCGTCTCCATCGCACGGAACCCCGGCCGGAAAAAAAATAAACCCACGAGGTGGACGCATCAAGAACGTGAGCACATCCTATCTGGCGGCCAGTCTGGCGCTCGCCCTCCTGTTGTGGCTGGTGGCGGCCCCCGCCCTTGCGGCGGACTGCGGCGAAGTAATCCATCCCGACGCCTATTTCGAGCGGGCCTCCCTGGTGGCCCTCGGCGCGGGCTTCGCGCTGCTTCTCGCCGGCATCCTGATAGACCGGCGGGCGATCAAGAGAACCTGCCTCGTTCTCATGCTCCTGCCGTTCGCCGCCTGGGTGTACATCCATTTCTTTATCGATTACGCCGGCCTCAAACGCCTCGCCTTCACCTACAACGCCGAGGCGGAGAACACCCTGGCCAATATCGCCGAAGCGCAGGACCGCTACAAATCCGAGCACGACACCTTTCTCGTCGATCTCGACAAGCTGCATTCGCACACCGCCGGCGCCCACGGCACCAACCCCTGCGTCAAAATCCTCAAGATCGACGCGCAGTGGAACCACTGGTACGCCGAAGCCCAGCACGTGTCCAGCCCGAACAAAGTCACCTGGGACAGCCGCACCGGCAGCTCGCTGAAAAAGGGCTGAGGCGCCCTAGCGCACCAGCACGATTTTGCCCTTCGCCTGCCCCTGTTCCAGCCGGCTGTGCGCGGCCCCGACATCCTGAAACGAATACCGCTTCTCGTCCAGCACAACGCGGATGCGCCCATCATCCACCAGCCGCGCGAGTTCGCTTAGAATCTCCCCGTGGCGCTCGCGCCCCGTGCCGTACAGAAGCGGGATCAGCATGAACACCGCGTGCAGGGTGAGCCCTTTCATGTGAAGCGGCGTGAGGTCGGTCGCGCCGCGCGCGGCGATCGCCGCTACCCGGCCACCCACGGCGGCGGCGGCCAGCGACCTGTCCAGGTTTTCACCTCCCACCGTGTCGAACACCACGTCGAACCCGCGCCTCCGGGTGAGCCTCGCGACATAAGCCTCGACGTTCTCCTTCCTGTAATTGATCGCGCCGTCGGCGCCGAGATCCTTCGCCAGGCGCATTTTTTCGTCGCCCGAGGCGGTGGCGTAAACCTTCGCCCCGGCCCATTTCGCAAGCTGCAGGCCGATGTGCCCGACGCCCCCAGCCGCGGCGTGAACCAGCACATGGTCCCCAGGGCCAACCCTGGCCCTGTCGATGAGCGCCTCCCAGGCGGTGATGCTGACAAGAGGCAGCGCTGCGGCGGCGGCGAAATCCAGGCTCTTCGGCTTGTGCGCGAGCAGCCTGGCGTCGGCGGCGACAAATTCGGCCAGGCAGCCTGGGGTCTTCCCCACGCCGCCCACGCAGCCGTACACCGCGTCGCCGGGCCTAAACCGGCTTACGCCCGCCGCCGTCTTGACCACCACCCCCGCGACATCGCCATGCAGGACGACGGGAAACGGCGGCGTGATGGCGGCGAAGAGCCCCTGGCGCAGCTTGTAATCGACGGGGTTCACGCTGCTCGCATGCACCTCCACCAGAACCTCGCCGGCCTTCAGCCTGGGTTTAGGCAGGCTGGCGGGGACGAACACCTCCGGGCCGCCAAAGCGGCGAATCACCATGGCTTCCATAAGCGTTTCCTTAAACGGTTGCGGTTATAGTTGTCGCCATTGGCCCGCTCGAAGAGTAGAATGCGAGCAATCGAACCGTGGCGGACAATAGCAACTATAGGGGGTGCCGCCTGCGTTGTAAAGGAACGAACCGGGCGAACAGGGGAGGGGACCGATGGCCGAGGACGAGCTGGGGAAGGATGAAATCCTGAAGATTTTTTACGCGACGCCCGGCCGCCTCGACCAGGTGAACGCCGCCATCGACGCCCGCCTCGCCGAAACCCGCCGCCGCAGCATCACGCTGTTCGAGAAGCTGATCCGCTCGCGTCTCGATGTGAACCCGAGGGTTCTCAAATTGACGGCCTGCGAGATGACCGCCGTCGAAGCCGTTTATTTAAGCCAGTACCCCGCCGTCGTAACGGTGGAGACCCTGGATGTCAGGCAGAATCATTTTGCCGACATCGGCCTCGAAGCGCTGGTGAACTCGCCGCACCTCAAGCGGCTAAAAAGCCTCGACATCAGAAACAACCAGATCACCCGCGAAGGCATGGAGTGCCTCATCCGCTCGGACAACCTGGCCGGGCTTGAGAACCTGGATGCGCGCCTCAACAAGCTTGGCAAGCGCTGGGAGGAGAAATTGCTGGAGGCCGAAAAGCTGCCCGCCCTCAAGACCGTGCGCGTGGTGTGAAAACGCGGATCAGAAAAGCACCTGGTTGCGGTCTTCCCGGATTTTCTGCACCATCTTGTCGGCGATTTCCTCGGCCTTGATTTTGTAGCTGCCCTTTTTAAGGATCGACTTGTACTTGCTCACCAGGTCCTTCCGCACCTCGGCCCGCGACCGGGCCCGTTTCTCCACCCGGGCGGAAGGATCGTCCCTCGTCGATTTTTTTTCGCGGCTGGACAACCCGCTTCTCCGTCTTTTCAC
>QJWD01000176.1 GCA_003235465.1 Nitrospirota bacterium
GCTCGATTTCTCTTCACCGGACCAGGCCGGCAAGTTTTTCGGCGCCTTCATCGCCAGCACCGGCGAGGTCCTGTTTTTTCACGCCGTCTTCATGGCGCTTTCCGTCGCCATCGTCATCAAGGGCGTGCACGGCGGCATCGAGAAGTCCTGCGACATCATGATGCCGACCTTGTTCGTCATCCTGCTCATCCTGATGGTTCGTTCGCTGACGCTTCCCGGCGCCTGGGAGGGCGTCGTCTTCTATCTGCATCCCGATTTCAGCAAGATAAATCCCGGAACCGTCCTCGTCGCCCTCGGCCAGGCGTTTTTCTCCCTGAGCCTCGGCATGGGGGCCATGCTCACCTACGGCAGCTACCTGTCGCCGAAGGAAAACCTGACCGCCGCCACGGTGTACGTGGTGCTGTTCGACACGCTCATCGCACTGCTCATGGGCATGGTGATTTTCCCCGCAGTGTTTGCCATGGGGCTCGAACCCACCGAGGGGCCGAGCCTGGTGTTCAGCGTGCTGCCGACGGTGTTCTCCAGCATGCCGATGGGCACCCTGGTGTCGATCATCTTCTTCATCCTGCTCACCATCGCCGCGCTCACCTCGGCGATATCGCTGCTCGAAGTGGTGGTCGCCTACTTCATCGACCAGCTCGGCTGGGGCCGCAAAAAAGCGGTGCTCACCATGGCCGGCGTGATCTACCTGCTCGGCGTCCCTTCGGCGCTGTCGTTCGGGGTGCTTGGCGACGCCAAGTTCATGGGCATGACGTTTTTCGACATCGTCGACAACGTCGCCTCCAACTACCTCCTGCCCATCGGCGGCATGCTGACGGCGGTGTTCGTGGGCTGGGTCTGGGGCACGCACCGGGCCAAGGCGGAAATCGAAAAGCACGAGACCCGCTTTCACTGGGCGGACCAATGGGCCTTCCTCATTCGCTACGTTGCGCCGGTGGCGGTGGGCGGCGTGTTTTTAGCGCGTTTTTTCTAACCCGTTTTTTTCAGCTGGAATTTTCCTTGACGCCGAGCGGCCTGAAGCACGGTGCGGTTTAGCGGGTTTTTTTTGCTTCCCCGGTTTGATGGGATATGATTTCGACCGGAGGGTCTTGGCGGCGGGGGCCTGATGGCGTTTTTCAGGGGCGGTTTTCTAGCCGCCGTTTTTTCTCTCTGGCCGGGCGCCCTGGCCGGTCTTCAGGATTTTTTCCACCGTGTTCGTCGTCGACAGCCCCTTGACGATGGGGATGAGTTCCACCCGCGCGCCGTAGCCTTCGACGATTTCCCGCCCCACCACTTCATCGATCTTGTAGTCATTCCCCTTGACGAGAATATCCGGGCGGATTTCGCGGATCAGGTTCTCCGGCGTCGGCTCGTCGAAGATGGTGATGTAATCGATGTACTTGAGGGCGGAGAGGATGTTGGCGCGCTCCTTTTCGCTCTTGATGGGGCGGTCGGGGCCCTTGATGCGCCTCACCGAGGCGTCGCTGTTAAGCCCCACCACCAGCACGTCGCCCAGGGCGCGCGCCTTCTCGAGAAATTCGATGTGACCGCCGTGAATGATGTCGAAACAGCCGTTGGTGAACACCACGGTTTTGTCGACGCTCTTGGCGAGGCTGGTGACTTTTTTAAGCTCGTCGAGCTTCAGCACCGTATGCGAGGTGCGCAGCATTTCCTCGCGCAGAAATTCGTTGATCTCCTCCAGGGTGACCACCGCCGTACCCAGCTTGCCGACGACGATGCCCGCCGCCATATTGGACAGCCAGGCCGCTTCCGGAAATTCGAACCCGACAAACGCGCACATGCCGAACACGCTGACGACGGTGTCGCCCGCGCCGGTGACGTCGAACACTTCCTTGGCCTCGGTGGCGATGCGTACCGGTTTTTCCTTGTTGCGGTAGAGGACCATGCCGTCCTTGCCGCGAGTGATAAGAAGCGCCTCGGCGCGGGTGAGCGAGAGCAGGTATTCGGCGGCCCGCTCCAGGTCTTCCTCGTTGTTTATCTTTATCGGCACCGAGCGTTCGACTTCCTTCTGGTTGGGGGTGAGCACGCTCGCGCCCTGGTAGAGGGTGAAATCCGCGCTCTTCGGGTCGACGATGACGCGCTTCTTGTGCTTTTTTGCCCCCGCGACCACGGTCTTGATGATTTTTTGCGTGAGAATGCCTTTTTGATAATCCGAGCAGATCACGCCATCCAGGCCCGGCAGAACCTTTTTGATGAACTCGACGATCTTTTTTTCGGTTTTTTCGGTGATGGGACGCTTGTCCTCCTTGTCGATCCTGAGGATCTGCTGGTTGTGCGCGACGACGCGGATCTTCGAGGTGGTGGGGCGATGCACGAAACGGAATATGCCCTCGGTTTGGATGCCGCGGCTTTTGATGAGCGCAAGCAGGCGGTCGCCCTTTTCATCCTGGCCGATGGCGCCGACGAGCAGCACCTCGCAGCCGAGCGCCACCAGGTTGTTGGCGACATTGGCCGCGCCACCGAGTGAAAGGGTTTCCGAGCGCGTGTCGAGGATGGGCACCGGCGCTTCCGGGGAGATGCGGCTCACCCCGCCCCAGATGTATTCGTCGAGAATGAGATCGCCCACGACGAGAACCCGGGGCCGGTGCTCGCTGTCGAAGAAATCCTTGAATTTGCCTTTCATTCAAACTCCGTCGTCGATGAGTTCGCAGAGGATGTGACCGATGGTGATGTGGGCTTCCTGAATCCTGGCGGTATCGTCGGAGGGGACGACGAGCGCGACGTCGGCGTGTTCCCGTGCGCGGCCGCCTCCCTTGCCGAGGAGGGCGAGGGTCGCCACCTTGAGCTCGTTCGCCAGCTTGAGGGCGCGGACGATGTTTTCGGAATTGCCGCTGGTGCTGATGCCGAGCAGCACATCGCCGGGGTGCGCCAGGGCTTCTACCTGGCGCGAGAACACCGTGTCGAAGCCGTAATCGTTGCCGATGGCGGTGAGCGCCGAGGTGTCCACCGTGAGGGCGACGGCGGCAAGCGGCGGGCGTTCCTTCTTGTAGCGGCCGACAAGCTCTGCGGCGATGTGCTGGCAATCGGCGGCGCTGCCGCCGTTGCCCATGAGCAAAAGCTTGCCGCCCTGGCTCAGGCTGTGGGCGATCAGGCGGGCGGCTTTCAGGATATCGCCGGCGAGGGTTTCCGCCATCCGGTGCTTGAGGTCGCCGCTTTCTTTCAGGAATTGTTTGACCCGTTCCATGAAACCGTCCGTTCAGGTTGCCGGGAGATGCGCGTCCCGGAGCATGGGGGGCTGCCAGCTCAGAGCAGGCCCTCGCCGGAAAAACTGTAATACGTGCCGGCGCCGATGATGACGTGATCCACCAGGCGGATGCCGATGATCTGCCCGGTTTTGCTGATGCGGTGGGTGATCTCGATATCCTGCTGGCTTTGCGTCGGGTCGCCGCTCGGGTGGTTGTGCACCAGGGCGATCGCCGCCGCCGATTCCTTGATGGCGGGGATCATGACCTCGCGCGGGTGCACGATGCTCGAATTCAGGCTGCCTTCGGAAATGTTGCATTCCTTGATCAGGTTCATCTTCGGATCGAGGAGCGCCACCTTGACCACTTCCTTCTTCAGGTGCCTGAGGAAGGGGGAAAACAGCTCGAAAAAATCCCGGCTCGTCCGCATGCTGACCTTTTCCCCGCTGCTCTCCGAGAACATGCGCTTACCGATTTCCAGCGCCGCCTTGATCTGCGCCGCCTTGGCCTCGCCGATGCCGTTGACCTGGCAGAGCTCGTTCACCGTCGCCTGATCCAGCGAGCGGAAACCGCCGAACACGCGCAGGAGGTCGCGGCTCAAGTCCACCGCGTTTTTCCGCGACTGCCGGTCTCCCGAGCCGATGAGGATGCCGAGCAGGTTGGCGTCGGAAAGCTTGTCCTCGCCGTACCTGATCAGGCGTTCGCGCGGCCTTTCGTCCTCCGGCCAGTGCTTTATGGATGAATGGTCGCCTGCTGGGGGCATGCCGCATTCCGTTCATGATGATAACAGCTTGGCCTTGAAATAGTCGAGGGTGTGGGCGAGCCCCTCATCGAGCTTGACCACGGGCGACCAGCCCAGTTTCTCGGTGGCGAGGCCGATGTCGGGCTGCCGGATTTTCGGATCGTCTTCGGGAAGCGGGGCGGAGATGATTTTACTCGCGCTGCCGGTGGCTTGCAATATTTTCTCCGCCATCTCGCGCACCGTCATTTCCCGGGGGTTGCCGATGTTGACCGGCTCGGCGTAATCCGACATCAGCAGGCGGTAAATGCCTTCAACCAGGTCGCTGACGTAGCAGAAGCTCCTCGTCTGGCTGCCGTCGCCGTAAACGGTGATATCCTTTCCCGTGAGCGCCTGCGCCAGAAAATTTGGGATGGCCCGCCCGTCCTTCACCCGCATGCGCGGGCCGTAGGTGTTGAAGATCCTGACGATGCGGGTCTTCACGTTATGGTAACGGTGGTAGGCCATGGTGATGGCCTCGGCGAAGCGCTTGGCTTCGTCGTAAACGCCGCGCGGGCCGACGGGGTTGACGTTGCCCCAGTAACTTTCCTTTTGCGGGTGGATCAGCGGGTCGCCGTACACCTCGGAGGTGGAAGCGAGCAGGAACACCGCGCCCTTCTCCTTGGCGAGGCCGAGGGCGTTGTGGGTTCCGAGCGAGCCCACCTTGAGCGTCTGAATGGGCAATTCGAGATAATCGATGGGGCTTGCGGGGGAGGCGAAATGCAGGATGTAGTCCAGCTTTCCAACGATGGGGATGTATTCGGTGACGTTGTGCTTCACGAACTTGAAGCGATCGCTTTTGATATGGGCGATGTTTTCCAGCAACCCGGTGAGCAGGTTGTCCATGCAGATCACCTCGTGCCCCTTCGCCAGGAGATAATCGCAAAGATGTGACCCCAGAAAACCCGCCCCTCCGGTGACCAGTGATCGTGGCATGTGTCCTCTATTCCTGTTGGGGGTCTGTCGCCGCGGGCGCGCTTGTGAAGACGTCGCCCGGGGCGATCTTGTTGCCGGCGAGAAAGCTCGCGGCGGTCATTTCATTTTTACCCTCCGGCTTGAGCGCGGTGATGACCAGCCTGCCGCTGCCCGTTGCCACCTCGATGCCCTGAGGGGAGGCGCGCACCACCCGCCCCGGCTCCTCCCCCGCCTCGCCAGGGGCGACGGCGGACTGGCACAGCATGAGCCGCCGGCCGGCGTAAAAGGTGTAGGCGCCCGGCCACGGAAACAACCCGCGCACCAGGTTGTGAATGCGCTCGGCGTCTTCGCTCCAGTCGATGTCTCCTTCTTCCTTCTTCAACTTGGGCGCGAGGGTGGCCTGGGCGTCGTCCTGCGGCGTCGACTTCAGGGTTCCCGCCGCAAGCGATTCCAAGGTTTCCATCACCAGTCCGGCACCGACCTCGGCGAGCTTGTCGTGCAGGGTTTTTGCGTTGTCATCCGGCGCGATGGGCACGCGCCGGATGAGCAGGATGTCTCCGGTGTCGAGACCGGTGTCCATTTTCATGGTGGTGATGCCGGTCTCGCGGTCGCCGTTTAGAATCGCCCGGTTGATGGGCGCGGCGCCTCGGTAGCGGGGCAGCACCGACGAATGCAGGTTCATCGAAAACAGCCTGGGCGCCTCCAGCACCTCGGCGCTCAATATCTGTCCGAAGGCGACGACGATGGTTAAATCCGGCGCGAGCTCCCTCAGCACCTCGACGAACTCCGGCGCCCGGCACTTTTCCGGTTGCAGCACCGGGATGCCGGCTTCGACGGCGAATTGTTTCACCGGCGATGCGGTGAGCCCGCGGCCGCGGCCCTTGGGCCTGTCCGGCTGGGTCACCACGGCGAGGATCTCGTGCTCGGAGGCAACCAGCCGCTTGAGGGTCGGCAGGGCGAACTCGGGCGTCCCCATGAAGACGATCTTCATTCCGCCATCTCTTTCTGAAGTTTCTTGAACTTTCGCTTCAGGATGTTGCGCTTGACGCTGCCCAAGTTGTCCCAGAACAGGGTTCCCGCCAGGTGTTCCATTTCGTGCTGAAAGGCGCGTGCGAGAAAACCCTCGGCCTCGTAGCGCACGTCGCGGCCTTCAAGGTCCACGCCTTTCA
Organism: Nitrospirota bacterium; assembly: GCA_003235465.1. Next base: position 6,045 of record QJWD01000176.1, read on the forward strand.
GTTCCACCCGCTTTGCCCGCCTGACCTCGGCGAAGATATCCGGAATGCTCAGGCACCCTTCCTCGGCGAGAATCTCGTCCTCGGTGGCGGTGATCACCGGGTTGACCACAGCGACCAGGTTGCGCTCGCCGGTTTCGATGCCAAGGTCGACGACGAACAGGTTTTTGGCCTCGCCCACCTGGTTGGCGGCGAGCCCCGCGCCTTTCTCCTTAAGCATGGTTTCATACATGTCGTCCACCAGGCGTACGAGGGCCTCGTCGATATTTTCGATGGGTTCGCCCTTTTTCCTGAGAACAGGGTCCAGCCAGTTGCGGACTCGTAAGAGAGACATGGTGAACGCCTCCGGCTCCCGGTGCGATAAAATTCCGGATTATTCTAAGGTCAAAAGCCGGGGTTGTGAAGGTTTAATTGGCCAGCCAGGCCGGGGCCCAGGCGCACAAGGGAGGCGCCTCAGGTGGTGTACTCGGCGTTGATCTTGACGTAATCGTATGAA
>QJWD01000058.1 GCA_003235465.1 Nitrospirota bacterium
GCTTCGTCGGCCCGGGCTGCCGGGGCGGACTTTTTTCCCGCTTTTTTTTCCCGCTTGGCCCTCTCCTCCGCTTCCCTGGCCTTTTTCTCGGCCTCTTTCGCCTTTTTCTCGGCTTCCTTCGCCTTCTTTTCGGCCTCCCTGGCGAGGCGTTCGGCTTCTTTTTTCTCCTCCAGTTCCCGGGCTTTCTGTTCCGCCTCTTTTTCCTTTTTCTCGACCTTGGCCTGGGCCTTGGCCGCCATCGCCTTGGAGACCGTTTTGACCGTCGCCTTGGGCTTGCCCGGCGTCACCTTCGCCTTGATGCGCCTGACGGGAGACGTTTTTTCGCCGGCCGCGCCTTCGGGCTGGAACATCTGCCGGATCATGTCGGCGGTTTCCTCGTCCACCGAACTCATGTAGTTCTTGACCGGGATGCTCTTGGCGTGCAACGCGTCGATGATCTGGTCGTTCTGGACGCCAAGTTCCAGCGCCAGTTTATTGATACGAATCTTAGCCAAATAAATTCTCCTTACCCCTGTTTTAACGACCCGGCCAGGCGGCCCAAGGCCCCTCTCCGGGCTTCATCGGCAACGGCGGATCGCAATTTAACCGTGCCGTCTTCATCCGATGTTTTCCAGCTCCGCCATCCTTTGCCTCGCCTGCAGAATCATCTGGCGGGCCACCCCTTCATCGATGCCTTCAATCGCGGTCAATTCCTCGATGGACGTGACGGAAAGCTCGGCGAGGGTCTGAAATTCGTTTTCAAGCAACAGCTCGATCACCGCCGGGTCCACCCCGACGAGCTCCCGCACGCTGATGTCTTCCTCCTCGTCTTCCTCGAATCCGGCCTCTTCGCCGCGCTCTGTCTCCGCCCGGCCCTCGCCGGGCTCGGCATCGCCCAGAGCGGCCTCCCCGGCGGTTTCTACAGGTTCCTCGGCGGCGGCTTCCGGCGCGGCTTCCGCCGTGGCGGCGCCACCGGCGCGCTCCACCATCGCCCGGCAAAGCTCAAGCAGGGCTTCCGCCTTCTTCGGGCCCACGCCGGGCAGTTCGATCAGGCCCTCCTGGCCTAGTTTGAGCGCCGCCCCGGGGTTGACGATGTTATTGGTAAAAAGAATGGTCATCACCTTTTCGCCAAGCCCCTTGGTGGCCTTCACGGTCTCGAGGAAATCCTCGCCGGGCTCGCTGGCCTTGGAGCTGAGGAACGCCGAGGCGGCGCCGAAGCCGACGCCTTCGGATTCGCCCTTGATATCGACCTTCCATTTGACGAGCTTGGCCGCCAGGCGCACGTTCTGCCCCTTCTTGCCGATGGCGAGAGACATCTGGTCGTCGGCCACGATGACGGTCATGTGGTTCTCATCCGGGTTCATGATGATGCGCGAAATCTTCGCCGGGCTTAAGGCATTGCGAACGTAGGTCTGCGGGTCCTCGGAGTATTCGACGATGTCGATCTTCTCGCCGCGCAGCTCCTGAACGATGGACTGCACCCGCATGCCGCGCATGCCGACGCAGGCGCCGACGGCGTCGATGTCCCGGTCGTTGGTCCTGACCGCGATCTTGGTGCGGCCATTGGGCTCGCGCACGATGCCCATGATCTCCACCATGCCCTCGCTGATTTCCGGCACCTCCAGCTCGAACAGCCTCTGGATCAGCCCCACGTGCGTGCGCGACAGGATGACCGAGGCGTTCTTCGGCGTCTTCCTCACGTCGAGGACGTAGGCGCGAATCCTCTCGCCGCGGTTGAACGTCTCGCGGAACACCTGCTCGCGCCTCGGCAGCACCCCCTCCGCCTTGCCGAGTTCGACAATGAGGTCGCCGTGCTCGTAACGCTGCACGATGCCGTTGATGAGCTCGCCCTTCTTGTCGATGTAATCGCGGTAGGTGATGTCGATCTCCGCCTCGCGCACCTTCTGCAAAATCACCTGCTTGGCGAGTTGGGCGGCAATGCGGCCGTAGTTCTCCAGGAACTCGCGCACCGCCAGGTGGTCTCCCACTTCCGCGTCGGCCAGCATCTCCTGCGCCTCCTTGAGGCTGATCTCCTCGTGCGGGTTAGTGACGGTTTCCACCACGGTTTTTTCCGAATAGATTTCAAGCTCTCCGGTCTCTTCATTCAGGTCGCAGGTGAGGTTCCGGGCCTCGGGCAGGCGCTTGCTGGCGGCGGCCACCATGGCGCTGGTCAGCGCTTCGACGAGGACGTCCTTCTCGATGCCCTTTTCGCGGCTGAGTTGATCGATGATGTTGATGACTTCGCTGCTCATGTTCGTCAAGCCATTAGAACTCGATAATTAATCGGGCCTGCGCGATGTCCTGCAACTGGAACTCCCGCACGGCCCCGCCATCATCCAGATAGAGCGTGTTATTTTTAAAATCGGCGATCCGGCCTTCGAAGGTTTTCCGGCCTTCGACGGGCGAGAACGTCTTCACCGAAATCCGCTTGCCCAGGAACCGGATAAAATCCCGCTCGCTTTTGAGGGGCCTGTCGAGCCCCGGCGAGGAAACCTCAAGCACGTAACTGGAAGGCACGAGGTTTTCCACCTCGATCAGGTCCTCCACCTTGCGGCTGACCTTCTGGCAATCGTCGACGGTGACGCCTCCCGGCACCCTGTCGATGAGTATGCGCAACGTCCACTCGCGCCCGGTTTTCCTGTATTCCACGTCGACGAGTTCGAGACCCTCTTCCACCACCAGCGGCACGATCAGGTCATGAACCGCCTGAGATACCGAACCTTTTGTCATATCCCCAGAATGGGCGTGAAGACCCGCGAGCCCGCATTCGTGCTTCCGAAGCAGGCGGAAATACTAAAAAAAAATGCGGGCTGGAAACCCGCATTTCATCAACGAGCCAGAGGTTGTCGCCTCATACTACTAAATCGGCAATTTTGTTGCAAGCGATTTCTTGGCCGAAAAGGCCGCTTTGGCGCTACAGGGTTTTCAGGCGGGCCACCGCTTCGGATACCGCGCAGGCTTCCGGCTTTAGCTCGGAAGCATTTGTTTTTCTTAGCTTAAATTCCACCTGGCCGTTTTCGAGGTTTTTCGGCCCGAGGATAATCTGCAGCGGCAGGCCGAGCAGATCGGCGTCGTTCAGTTTAACGCCCAGGCGCTCACTCCGGTCGTCGAGCAGGGCCTCGACGCCGGCCTCCCACAGCCCGGCGTACAGGGCGTCGCTCGCTTCGCGAACCGCCTCGTTGGCGTAATTGACCGGGATCACCATCACCTGAAACGGCGCGATGGGGGCCGGCCACACGATGCCCTTGTCGTCGTGGTTCTGCTCGATGGCGGCGGCGGCGGTGCGCCCGACGCCAATTCCGTAGCAGCCCATTTCCATGGCCTGCTCCTTGCCCTGAGGATCGAGGAACTGGGCCTTCATGGCGCTTGAGTATTTGTTGCCGAGGATGAAGATATGGCCCACCTCGATGCCGCGCCGCACCTGGTAGACGCCGTCGCAATAAGGGCATGGGTCGCCCGCCTGCACCTCGCGGATGTCGCCCGCCTTCTCCACCTTGAAATCGCGCTCCGGATTGACACCGGTGAAATGCTGGTCGGGCTGGTTGGCGCCGGCGGTGAACGCCGCCATGGCCATCACCTCTAGGTCCGCATAGATCTTAAAGTCAAGTCCCACCGGGCCGACGTAACCCACTGGCGGGCCGCCGTTTTTTACAATATCCGCTTCTTGGGCGGGGTGCGCCCATTCGCAGCCGATCAGGTTCTTGAGTTTGATCGGGTTGAGGTCCCGGTCGCCCCGCACCAGCCCCGCCACCAGGCCGCGGTCGGTGTCGAAGAGCAGCGTCTTGACGATCCGCTCCTCGGGGGTGAAGAGGAATTCGGCCACCTCGGCCACGGACTTTTTCCCCGGCGTCGCCACCGCCTTAAGCTCCTCGGGCGCGCCGCCATCCGCATTCGCGGGCGGCCGGGCGGCGGCCATCTCCATGTTCGAGGCGTAACCACAGGATTCGCAGAAGCCGATGCTGTCCTCGCCGGAATCGGCCAGGACGGCGAATTCGTGCGAAAAGCTGCCGCCGATGGTGCCGGAATCCGCCTGCACCTTGACGAAGGTGAGGCCCGTGCGCCTGAAGATGTTGGCGTAGGCCTCGCCCATCCGGTTGTAGGTTTCCCGGGCGCTGTCCACATCGGCGTGGAAGCTGTAGGCGTCCTTCATCATGAACTCGCGCCCGCGCATGAGGCCGAAACGCGGCCTGACCTCGTCGCGGAACTTGGTCTGGATCTGGTACAGGGTGAGCGGCAGGTGCCGGTAAGACTTGACCTCGCGGCGAATAATGTCGGTGATGACCTCCTCGTGCGTCGGGCCGTAGCAGAACTCTCGGTCGTGCCGGTCCTTGAGGCGCAGAAGCTCCTTGCCGTAAAAGCCCCAGCGGCCGCTCTCCTGCCACAGTTCCGCCGGCTGGATGCTGGGCAGGAACACTTCCTGGCCGCCGATGGCGTCCATCTCCTCGCGGATGATGCGCTCGATTTTCCTCAGCACGCGCAAGCCGATGGGCAGGATCGAATAGATCCCCGAGGCGAGCTGGCGGATCATGCCCGCGCGCACCATGAGCTTATGGCTCACCACCTCCGCGTCGGCGGGGGATTCCTTGAGGGTGGGTATGAGCATCTGGGAGTAGCGCATCGTTTATCCTGTTTTTCGCGTGCCGGGGCTCGGGTTATAGAAATTCGTTGGCAAGCTGGATGTCCTCGCCCTGGTGGATCTCCAGCCAGCCCTGGTGGATCTCGAGGAAATTGACGCGGAAGCCGCGGCCGATCATCTCCTGGATGAGGTCGGTGAAGTTCATCCGCCCGACGTCGCCGGCCTCGTGAAAGCGGCCGTGAATGTTCTCGATGCAGTCCTGGTAAGTGGCGAGGAGCTGCTCGGCCCCGGTGCGGGTGAACTTGGCGAGGCCGATGAATTCGTGCGTGGCGGTGGCCGGCGGAATGCTTACGCCAATGCGTTCGACGAGGTTCTCGCCGGTGAAGTTGATGCGCCGCCTCGTCGGCCGGTGCCTGCGCTTGCTGACGATGAAATCGAGCGCCTTTTCGCCCTCGTACTTGTGGTACTGGGTGGTGTTGTCCGCCACCAGGACGATGTCCTCGCGGCAGTCGAGCAGCTTGCCGATGATGTGATCCTCGAGCAGGATGTCGGCGTACAGCATCAGAAAACCGTTCTGCATTTTCTCCCGCGCCACCATCAGGCTTTGCATGATCGAACCGTTCTTGTAGTCCGGATTTTCCAGGATAGAAACCCCCTCGGCGCGCATCTTGTCGCGCGCGTAGCCCGCCACCACGGTGATGTCGTTCAGGTGGCTTGTGGCGAGCGCCGCGACCTGCCTGTCGAGGAGCGTGCGCCCGGCGATGTCCAGCATCGCCTTGGGCCGGCCGCCCAGGTGGGGTTTCAACTCCTCGTCCTCGCCGGCCGCCGGGATGATGACGGCGATGTTGCCCGCCTGGCCGTCCTTCTGGTCCTTCTCCTTGACCTCGAGAAAACCCACCGCGCGGAAGATGTCGCGCACCGGCGCGCACAGCGGGTCGGCTTCCAGCGACCGCTGGTTGAGCAGGACCGAGCGGCTGACCTCGAGCATGGTCTGGTAGGCGGCTCTTAGCAGGTGGTTGGCGTAAATCACCACGTCGAATCCCGCCTCGGCCAGCTCGTCCTCGGTCAGGTGGTTGTAGGTGGTGGGCACGCAGACGAGCGGCTTCTTGAGGCCCAGCTCCGCCTCCATGGCGTGGTAGGCATCGGCAAACTGGAACAAGAGGTCGGGGCTTTTGGATTTGGAGTGAATCATGACGCCGTCCACCCCCGCCAGGAGGTAGGTGCGCGCCCGATGGAGCGCGTCCTCCAGCGGCAGCCCGGCGATGAAGCTCTCGATCCTCGCGATGATGAGAAAATCGTCTGTCAGCTGCACCGCCTTGCCGCGGCGGATCTTCTGCGCGAACACCTCCGGGTCCTGCAAGGTCTGCGAGACGCCGGCCTCCAGGCTGTTGCGCTTCGGGAACACTTTATCCTCGATGATCACCGCCGAAACCCCGGCGCGCTCCAGCTTCGACACCATGTACTCGAAGTTGTTGGCGTCGCCGCCCGTGTCGCCGTCGACGATCATCGGCTTTTCGGTGACCGCGAGGATTTCCTGGATGGTCGCCAGGCGCGAGTCGAAACCGATCACCTCGATATCGGGATGGCCCTTGGAGGCCGAGTCGGTCAGGCTGCTTTCCCACAGCGCGTCGAACTCGCGCACCACGCGCTCGCCCCTCTCCTCGCCCTCGACGCGCGCGTTGTTGGCGACGATGCCGCTCAAGCCGTTGTGCGCCTCGATGACGCGCACAAGCCGGTTTTCGCCGAGCAACGCCTTCAGCTTGCCGCGCCTCGCCTCGGGCAGAATGTTGTTGAGCAAAGTCATGGCTTGGCACTCAGTTCTTCGCGGATCCACGAGGGCAGGTACACCGCCTCCAGGTCGAACCGCGACAACGCTTCAAGGATGATCCGGATCCGCTCGCCGGCGTCGAGCCTGCGGTCGAGCAGGATGAGACTCCGGTCCCTCACCCGGCAGAAACCGCCGCGCGCCGGGAATTCC
>QJWD01000407.1 GCA_003235465.1 Nitrospirota bacterium
GGCAGCAAAGTTTACCCCGCTTCTACGCGGCGCGTTTTCCCTCCGGCAAAACAACCCTGCAAAATCGCCCCTTCTCTCCACAGGCCGTTCGGCCGCTGAAGCAACCGTTTTTTTTGTGATCCAGGCCCTCCCCTTCCTTCCCGCGCTGTAGAACAATGGGGAAGCTGATCCCGCAGGCCCCAATCACGCATCGGCCTGCCCCCCTTTTACCCTATACCTGGGAGACTGAACGAATGAATACCCGTCTGCCGATTCGTTTCCTCATTCACCTCACGCTGGCCGTCGCCCTGGTGCTTTCCTCGGCGAGCGCTTTTGCCGCCGGCGGCAACGCCTTCGACAGCCGGGGCAAGCTCGTGACCACCCTGTCCACCGAGGGCAACGAGGCCTGGGCGCCCGGCTACGTCGACAGCCTTTCGGACAGCCAGGTGCGCGAACTCAACCAGGCGCTGAATAACGCGGAAAAGAGCGGGCTTGCTCTCAACTTCGATCAGGAGCTGATGCAGCTCATCGTCGATGACAACCTGGACAAGCACGGCATCCGGGCGATCACCCTGGCGCTTGAAAAGGAAGCGCTGTTTCTGAAGAAATACGAGAAAACCGGCGACGAGAAGTTTTTGATGAAGGCCCAGGCCGAGAAGGAAAAGTTCCTCTCCCGCGTCGACGGGCCGCCGATGAGCGCCCGGCCCGCCGGCGAGGTTTCGACATCGTCGAGCCCGGCGCTTAAGAACCGGCAGGTGAAAGACGCCACGCTGGAAACCCGGAAAGCAGCCCAGGACGCGGCGAAGGAAGCGAGAAAGGCGGCGCGCGAAGCGGCCAAGCAAGCCGTCAAGGAGGCCGTCAAAGGCGGTAAAAAAGGTTGAGCCGAGAACCCGGCCGAGAGCGGCGCTACTGGTTAAGATCGCCGGCGAACTGAAAAAACCTAAAACCCATTAACGTTACTACGGAGAAAATAAGCGTATGGCCCGTTTCTTGAAATTCGTTTTTCCCCTCGTTGCCTGCATCGCCTTTAGCGGACCCTTTGCCCTCACGCAGGCGGCGGACAAGCCCTGGCATGTCGACGTCGGCGCCGGGTTCGAGTACAACGACAACCTGACCCGGCCCGAGAAGGACATCGTTTCCGACGACGGGGACATCGCCGGCGTGTTCGAGCTTGGCGGCGGCTACCGCTTCTTCGACAGACCGGACTTCAAGCTGGAAGGCAATTACGATTTCTACCAGAGCCTCTACGCCGACCGCTCCGACTTCGATTTCCAATCGCACACCTTCAGCCTGAGCGCAGCCACGGAGAAAGGCAACACCGACTTCGGGGCGGATGTCGCCTACAACAACAGCAACCTCGACGGCGACGACTTCATGGAGCTGTTCATGTTTATTCCGCGCATGGGCATTCAGCTTTCCCCCACCCTTTACACCGATTTAAGCTACATGTACCAGGACAAGGATTTCGACACGGAAACCCGGCGCGACGCGCACCAGCACTCCATCGGCGTCACCCAGTTCCTGTTCTTCATGGAGGGCAAGGCGCACGTGAGCGGCGGCTACCGGGTCGCCCACGAGGACGCGCGCGGGCCGGAATTCGATTACCTGGCGAACATTCTGAAGCTGGCGGTGAAGGCGCCCGGCCCCTTTGAAACCAACCTGACCGGGTCGTTCGAGTTCAATTACAGGAATTACGAGCACAGGACGCCGAGCATCGGCGAGGACAGGGAGGACAAGATAAAAACGCTGAAAGCCGGCCTGACGAAAAAATTGACCGACCCGTTCGAGTTCCGCTTCGACTACCAGCATACCGACAACGACTCGAACCTGCCAGCGGTCGACTACGCCGAAAACATCTTCACCATCGGCCTGAACGCCACCTTCTAGGCGCTTGCCGCCTAGAACAGGCTCAGCACTTTCAATTTGGGCAGGGTTTTCGACCTCGCCAGGGCGTCACCCGAATCGAAGTCGATGTTGTTGCGAACCAGGGTCAGCTCCTCCAGGCTTTTAAGCTGCTCGGATTGCAAGAGCGCTTTCAGGCCCTCGGGGCTGATCTGGTTGTTGTATAGATCGAGTTTCTTCAGGTTCGCGAGCCCGGGCGAATTGGCGATGGCCCTCGCGCCCCGGTCGGTGATCGTGTTTCCGTCGAGGTTGAGCGTTTCCAGGTTCTTCACGTTTGCCGAGGCGGCAAGCGCTTCCACCCCCTCGTCCCCGACGCCGTTTCTCGAAAGCACCAGCTCCTTGAGGCCGCCTAAGTGAGGGGATGCGGCGATGCTTTTCGCACCCTCGGCGGTGAGTTCGTTGCCCCACAGGTTAAGCAATTCGACGTGCTTGAAGGTTTCGCTCGCCGCGAGGATTTTCGCGCCCTCATCCCCCAGCTTGTTTTTCATCAGCGCGAGGGAAACCACGTTCTTAAGCTCCGGTGTCTCGGCCAGGATGGCCATGCCGGGAACCCCGATCTGCGAGCCGTTCAGGTTGATGCCGGTGCCGTCCTCGCTGGTGCGTTCCTTGATGTGCTGGGGGATGTCGGCCGGCGGCCCCTTGGGCCGGCCATAGCCGTGATGGCCGCCACCGTGCCCACCACCGTGGCCGCCACCTTTTTGCATCTCGTGCTTCGGCCGCTCTGCCGCTTCATCGGCCAGAAGGGAGGCGGGGAAAAACATCAGCGTCACCGCTGGAATGAGTGCCAGTATTATTTTCTGCATTGAACCGCCCTCCCGTTCTTTAAGAATTTTTCGCGCAGCGGAAACCAATGTAATCCTGGCGCTGGTCTGGCGCCGCCTTGCCGCGCACCGATGACCGCGCGAGATCCATGTTGGACGACCAGGAGCCGCCGCGGATCACCCTGAATTTCTCTCCATACATGTCGTTGGCGTGCTCGTTGCCAGGGTACGGCTTGTACCAGTCCGCCGTCCATTCCCAGACGTTGCCCGCCATGTCCATCACGCCGTAGGGGCTTTTGCCTTCGGGAAAATCGCCCACCGGGGCGGTGTACCGGTAATTGTCCAGCATGCCGCGGTGGTTGGCGCGGGCCTTCTCCGGCTCGTTGCCCCAGGGGTAGCGCCTCGCGTCTGTCCCGCGCGCGGCTTTTTCCCATTCCTGCTCCGTCGGCAGACGCTTACCGACCCAGCGGCAGAACGCGTCGGCTTCCGCCCAGCCGATGCCCACCACCGGCTGACGCGGGCCGTTGAAGCGCGGGTTGTCGAAAAATTTTGGCGGGCTTGCCCCGGTCCGCTTCACGTACACCATGTACTCGATGAAGGTGACCTCGTGCGCGTCGATCAAAAAAGCATCCTGGTTCACCACGTGCTGGGGAAGCTCATCGAGGTACCATTCGCGCGATTCGGAGTTGAACGCCTCCACCACCCAGTCGATTTCCATTGGGGTGATGCCCATGACGAACTTGCCCGCCGGCACCGCGATCATTTCCTTTTCGAGGAACACCGCGGGCACCTCGGCTTCCGCCGCCTGCACCCTTCCCCCCACCGCCAACCACAGCGCCAGCAGCAACAAGCCGACTGAACCTCTATTTCTCATCATGCCGCATTTCCCCTCTTAAGCCTCAGCTAGGGATCATGCCCGTTTTTCTCGCGTATTCGAATATGTCTCCGGCGCGGATGATGTCGATGACCTCGCCGAGCGATTTGAGGTTCCAGGTCTGCCCGCTTCCCACATGCGTGAGCGTCCCCTGATCGACATCGATCCTGAGCGTGTCCCCGGTTTTCACCTTGTCGACCAGGCCCACCGGCGTCTCGAACGGGATGAAGAAACCGCCGTCCACTGAGTTGCGGTAAAAAATCCGGGCGTAGGATTCGGCCACCACCGCCTCGATGCCGGCGATTTCGAGACACGCCGGCGCGTGCTCGCGCGAGGACCCGCAACCGAAATTCTTGCCACCGACGATGATGCTGTAGTCCGACACCGTCTTGCCCTCGGCGACGAAGGGCTGGCCGCCGCCGGGCAGCCCCGCGCCCTGGGCGGGCACGCCGGAGAGCGCGTAGCGGCCGTAGTTTTTTTTCTCCTCCGGGTCGCTCAGGCTGTAAACCAGGTGCTCCGCCGGGATGATCTGGTCGGTGTCGATGTCGTCACCGAGGACATACGCTTTGCCTTCGATAATCTTTTTCATGATTCCGTCTTTCTCAGTTGCCGTTCAAAATTTTTCCCGGGCCGGAAACACACCCGGTGAGCGCCAAGCGCTTTTTTCATGTTTCCCATTCCGACTCAATTGCCATTCAAAAAAATTGCCGCACCGCTTGCCAGGATTCACTTCTCCGCGCGCGTGTTTCACCATTCCCGCCGCGGGATCAATTGCCGTTCAAAAACTCCCTCGGGTCGGTGATGCGCCCGGTGAGCGCCGAGGCCGCCGCGGTGTAAGGCGAGGCCAGGTACACCTGCGACTGTTTCGAACCCATGCGGCCGGGAAAGTTGCGATTGGTGGTGGAGACAACCACTTCCTTGTCGTTGGCGCGCCCGAACGTGTCCTTCGGCCCGCCCAGGCAGGCGGCGCAGGAGGGCTCGCCCATGTGCGCGCCGGCGGCCTCGAAAATTTCCGCGAGGGTCTTGCCGCCGATTTTCTCCTTGTGCAGGTCCGCCTCCACTTCGCGCGTGGCGGGCACGATGAAGGTGTCCACCTTCACCTTGCGGCCGCCGATGATCTCGGCGGCGGCGCGGAAATCCGTCACCTTGCCGCCGGTGCAGGAGCCGATGTAGGCGCGGTCGATCTTCACGTCGCTCACCTCACGCACCTCGGCCTTGTTGTCCGGCGAATGCGGCTTGGCGACCATCGGCTGCATGGCGCTCGCATCGTAGGATTTTTTGAAGTAATAGCCGGCATCGGCGTCGGAATGGTAGATCTTGAACGGCTTGTCGGTGCGCTGTTTGACGTAGGCCTCGGTCACGTGGTCGGCGGCGATGATGGCGCTTTTGCCGCCCGCCTCGATGGCCATGTTGCACAGCGTCATGCGCTCTTCCATGGAAAACTTCATCACCGCGTCGCCCGCCCATTCCATCGCCCTGTAGGTCGCGCCGTCGACGCCGATGTCGCCGATGACCTGGAGCAGAATGTCCTTGGCCATGATGTACGGCGGGAAGGTGCCGTTGAACTCGAAGCGCATCGAATCCGGCACTTTCACCCACAGCTTGCCGGTGCCCATGATGAACGCGGCGTCAGTGTTGCCGATGCCGGTGGAAAACATGCCGAACGCGCCGGAGGTGCAGGTGTGCGAATCGGTGCCGAACAGCACCTCGCCCGGCCGGTTGTGGCCCTCCTGCGCGAGGGCGATATGGCAGACGCCCTTGTAGTTGTCGGTGCCGGCGTCGTAAAAATAGGGCAGCTTCTGCTCGTCGACGAAGTCGCGCAGGATTTCCAGGTTGCGCATGGCGTGCGGGTCCGACGTGAAGATGAAATGGTCGGGGATGATCACCACCTTGTCCCGGTCCCAGACCCTGGATTTTTCGCCGAACTGCTTCTTGAAAATACCGATGGTGCCCGGGCCGCACACGTCGTGCGTCATCAGCACGTCGACGTCGACCCAGATATTGTCCCCCGGTTTGACGGATTCGACCCCGGCGTGCGCCGCCAGGATTTTTTCGGTGATGGTCATGCCCATAAACTTTCTCCAGATTAAACGGCGGTTCTCCGCCCTGAATAATACGCTTGCAGCCTTCCGGGCCCCGGGCCAATGGCAGGCCCCAGCCTATCGAAAGGGGCGGGGGGCGTAATTGGATAAAATAGCATTATACCGGGCCGAATCGGGAAAAAAAACCTTTCCACAGCGGCTTTCCAGGATTTCGGCGCACCGGCCCGGGGGGTTCTCGCGGGCCACCGCGAACAATCTGGCCCGGGCCACCCTCCCCCTGCCGCTTGCGGGATAGAAATCAAAGCGCTTGCCTGGCCCCCCGTTCGCAGTTATAGTGGCGGAACCCGGTTCGGGTGTTGGGCGCCCGGCAGAAACGCATTCGCCCGGGTTTTGGCCCATTCCCCGCCTTGAAACCTTCGTTCAGGACCCCGCCCAGCAATGCAAGAAATGGATTTTTGGGATAAGACGCCGAACATCATCGTCGACAGGCGGCCTTTGTGGGTGGTGATCCTCGACCGGGTGCGCCGGCCCCTGGTTCTCGGGCTCGTCTTCGGCATTTTCTTCCTTCTTCTCGGGCAGGAGGGCCCAGCGGATCTTTCGCCCGAAGGCTACAAGGTGCTGTGCGTCTTTTTCCTCTGCGTGAGCCTCTGGTCCACCAACGTCATCCCGCTGTCCATCACCAGCCTGCTCGCCATCGCCACGATTCCCCTGCTCGGCATCATGGACGCGGGAGAGGTGTATTCCTTTTTCGACAACAAAGCGGTGTTTTTCATTCTCGGCGCATTCATCCTTTCCGCCGCGATGATCGGCTGCGGTTTCAGCATCCGCCTTTCGATGTGGGTCATGGAAACCTTCGGCCAAAGCCCCGGCCGGCTGGTGACGTCGATCTACGCCTTCGCCGCCGTCAGTTCCTGCTTCATGTCCGAACACGCGGTGGCGGCG
>QJWD01000034.1 GCA_003235465.1 Nitrospirota bacterium
CACCTCGCCCGCGAGCTGGTCAAAAGCCTCAAGGGCAAATCCGGCTACCTCGCGGTTCAGTCCATCGAACTGGCGTGCCATCAGGGGGTCATCCATTCGGAATCGACGCTGAAACCCTGGCAGTTTCAACCCGTCAGCCTGGATCTTCGGCTCGGGCGCAAGGCGTACCGCATCCAGAGCAGCTTTTTGCCGGAGAAGGACAGCGTCGAAACCAAGCTGAAGGACCTGGTGCTGTACGATTTCGACCTGCGCGACGGCGGCATCCTGGAAAAGGGCGCGGTGTACCTGATCCCGCTGCTCGAAGAGCTGGACCTGCCGCCGGCGATCTTCGGGCGGACGAACCCGAAAAGCTCCACCGGCCGCCTCGACATGTTCACCCGCGTCATCGTCGACCACGGCCACCGCTTCGACGAGGTCCCCGCCGGCTACCGGGGAAAACTTTACCTGGAGGTCATCCCGCGCTCGTTCCCGGTGCGCGTCTCCGAGGGGCTTTCGCTCAACCAGTTGCGCCTGGTGCAGGGGGACCCCGGGCTGACCGACCGCGACCTGGTCAAGGATTACCGCAAGACGCCGATCCTGTTCGACGGGGCGGGCCGCGCCCTGTCCGCCGATCAGGTCAAGATCGACGGCGGCCTCTACATCAGCGTCGATCTCGCCGCCGCCTCGAAAAACGGCATCATCGCCTACAAGGCCAAGACCAACAGCAGCGTCATCGATCTCGGCAAGGTGCGCCATTACGAGCCGCTCGATTTCTGGGAACCCATCCGCAAGCAAAGCGGCAACCGCCTGATCCTCGAGCCCGAGAGTTTCTACATCATGATGTCGAAAGAGAAGATCTGCATCTGGCCGCACCTGCTGGCGGAGATGGTGGCCTACGAGCCCAACAGCGGCGAGCTGAGAACCCATTACGCCGGTTTCTTCGACCCCGGCTTCGGCTGGCGCGGCGGCCGCGCGCTCAAGGGGCAGGGCACCCGCGCGGTGATGGAGGTGCGCCCGCACGATGTGCCCTTCATGGTGGAGGACGGGCAGACCTTCTGCCGCCTCAAGTTCGAGAAGGTCATCGAGCGGCCGGCCCGCGTCTACGGCGAGAAAATCCAGTCGCACTACCACGACCAGGGCCTCGCGCTCAGCAAGTATTTCAAGGGCCAAAGGAAGGCGCGCGCCTGAATTCCCGCACTTAAGGCCCGCTCCGGGAATTAAACTTTGCAGCCCCTTTTGAATGCGGATAAAATAAACCGGTAAACTTCTCGGGACCGAAACGTGGATCAAGCCGAACTCAAAGCCATCGTCGAAAACATCCTCCTCGCCGCCGACGAGCCCGTGACCGCCGACGACGTGGTCGGGACGCTGGAGAACGGCACCGACAAGGCCGCCATCCGCGCCGCCCTCGACGAACTCACCGAGGATTACCGCACGCGCAACCTCCAGGTCGAGGAAGTCGCCGGCGGGTTTCAGCTGCGCACCCGCCAGGAGTACACGGAGTGGGTGCGGAAATACCTCAAGCTCGATAAAACCGCCAAGCTCTCCCAGCCGAGCCTCGACACGCTGGCCATCATCGCCTACAAACAGCCGCTCACGCGCCAGGAGGTGGAGGACATTCGCGGGGTGGATTCTAGCGGCGTCATCAAGACGCTGCTGGAGAAAAAAATCATCGGCCCGGCGGGGAGGAAGAAAGTCCCCGGCCGGCCCATCATGTACCGCACCACGAAAAAATTCCTGGAATACTTCGGCCTGCGCGACCTGAGCGACCTGCCCACGCTGGAGGATTTCAAGGAAGACGCCCTGGAAGGCGAAGGCGTGCTGGAGCAAGCCGGAGGCGAAGCGGTTTCGGAACCCTCCGCCGGCGTGCCGGATTCCGGCGAGGTATCATCAGAGAGCCCGTTAGCTGGCGAAGAAAACGGCCCTGAAGACGCCGCCGAAAAGATCGAGATGAGCTAGGCCTCCGCCTCGCACCCCTTAATGAAAATTCGCCTGCAGAAAATTATTGCCGACGCCGGGCTTGCCTCCCGGCGCGAGGCCGAACGCTGGATCGCCGAGGGCAAGGTGGAGGTCAACGGTTTCGTCGAAAACCGGCCCGGCACCAGCGCCGACCCGGCGGTGGACCGCATCAAGGTGAAGGGCCGCCTGATTCCGCATCGCGGCGAGAAGGTCGTCCTCGCTTTCAACAAGCCCGCCCGCATCCTGACCACCATGGCCAAGGACGACAAGGGCCGGCTCACCGTCGGCGAGCTGATCAAGAAAGCGCCGGAACGCGTCTTTCCCGTAGGTAGGCTGGATTACAACACCCAGGGCCTCCTCCTTTTCACCAACGACGGCGTGCTCGGCAAAAAGCTGCTCGACCCGAAATTCCGCGTGCCGCGGGTCTACCAGGCCAAGGTGCGCGGCGTGCCCGACGAGAAGGCACTAAAGCGCCTCGGCCGGGGCGTGCGCCTGGACCAGAAGCCCACCTTGCCCGTGGGGGTGGAGATGAAGCGCATGAGCGGCGGCAACTGTTTTCTCGAGCTGACGCTGGTGGAAGGCAAGAACCGCCATGTGAAGCGCATCTGCGAGGTGATCGGCCATCCGGTGATCAAACTGAAGCGCATCCGGTTCGGCCCCGTGTCTCTCGGCCAGCTGCCGCTTGGAGCCTGGCGCTACCTCACCCCACGCGAAATACGCGCGCTCGGCGCCTTGGTGCAGGAAAGCGCGAAAGCCGCGGGCGCCTGAGCAACCCGCCCTTCTGTCTCGGGCGTCCCCTTAAAGGAGAAACCGTGACGGCATTCACCCGAAATTTTTTCCGCGGCCGCCTGAACCGCCCGCCCTTGCGCCATGGGCATACTCTTGCAGGAAAAACTGTGACGGCATTCACTCGAAATTTTTTGTTCGCGCTCCTGTTGCTTGCCTGCCTGTCCGCCGGCGTTTTCGCCGAGGAGCCCGCCGCCGAGGCCATGGAGGGCCAGCCAGAGGCCGCGCCGGACGCCCCGGCCGGGCTGGAGGTCGCAGCCCGGGTCGCCGCCCGGGGCGGCAACTACGTGCAGGCGCGCGACCGGGCGGTGCACGAGGCGCTTAAACAGGCGCTAGACGAGTCTCTAAAGGAGCAGATGGGGGCGGAGGCCTATAACGCCAGCGCAAAACAGCTGGCGTCGCTGCTCGCCAACCCTGAACGCTATGTGCAGAGCTACCGCTTCCTCGAAGCGACGGACAACCTCGAGGACGGGACGAGCAGCGTGCTGCTCTCGGTGACCCTGTATTCCGAGGCGGTGAAGCGGGCGCTCGGCAAGCTGGGCGTGCTTTCCGGGCCGGGAGCCGGCGAGCGCGTGGTGGTTTTGATTCGCGAATCCGGCCTTGAAGGCGAAGCGCCGCCCGGGTTCTGGGATCAGGAGGCCGTCTCCGAGGCGGCCCTCGCGGCCCTTCTCGGCGAGTCGGGCAGGCAGGTGGTGCCGCGCCAGGAGATCCGCGCCCTGTTCAGCGAGGAGCAGGTGGTCGATGCGCTTAAGGGGGATGTGGCGATGGCGGTACGCATCGGCTGGAAAGCCGGTGCCGACACCGTGATCCTCGGTAACGCCGTGTCCACGAGCTTGGGCGACGGCGAGGGCCCGGCCCGCGTGCGCAGCGTGCTCAGCGTCAAGGCCATATCGGTGAGCAATTCCGCCGTCGTCGCCGCCAAAAGCGATTTCGCCCAGGCCGAGGCGGACACCCCAGCCCAGGCGGGTGAGAGAGCCTTGAAAAGCGCCAGCGGCAAAATCTCGGATTTTCTCATAGCTTCGTTGCGCCGGGCGGGGGACCGGGAGACGGGCGGCGTTGTCAAGCGGCCTGGGCCTGAGTCCCTCCCCATGCCCATCAACGACCTGTGACCATGGACAACAACCGGCAGATCCCCGTTATCGCCCTTTGGTTTCTCGCGGCGCTCGTGGTGTTTCTTTATTTCGCCCACCGCGTGCTCGCGCCGTTTTTCATCGCCTTCGCCATCGCCTACCTGCTCGACCCCCTGGTCGACAGAATGGAAGCGCGCAAAATATCGCGCACCTTCGCGACGCTCAGCCTGATGGTGGCGTTCTTCGGCTTTGTTCTGGGCGGCGCGCTTCTGGTGTTGCCGCTCTTGCGCGCCCAGGCGGTGAGCCTGGCGAAAAACCTGCCCGAGTACATCGCGGTGTTGCAGGGCTGGCTGATGCCCGTGCTCGATCGCATCGTCGGGCTCGATCCGGCGGAAGCCGAGGCGTGGTTCCGCGAGGAGGCGGGCCGCTTCGGCGAGTTGCCGCTGAAAATCGTGTCCGGGCTGTCCGGTTTCGTCTGGCAGTCGCTCACCGGCCTGTTCGACATCCTCCTGATGGTGGCGAACGTGGTCATCATCCCGGTGGTGACGTTTTACCTTCTCCGCGACTATGACAAGATCGTCGAAAAAGTGCGCGGCCTGGTTCCCGAGCGCCTGAGGCCAGACGTGGCCGACACTCTGAGTAAAATCGACGGCGTGCTCTCCGGCTTCGTGCGCGGCCAGCTGATGGTGGCGATGGCCATGGCCGCGCTCTACAGCATCGGCCTGTTTCTCGTCGGCACGCCGATGAGCCTGTTTCTCGGCACGCTTTCGGGCATCGCCAGCCTGATTCCCTACCTGGGCTTGGCGCTCGGGTTTGTCCCTTCGGCGGTGCTGACGTATTTTCATACCCAGGAGTGGCTGCCCATTCTCGCCGTGGCGGGCGTGTTCGCCGCCGTGCAGGCGCTGGAGGGCCTGGTGCTGACGCCGCGCCTGGTGGGCGAAAGCATCGGCCTGCACGCCGTCGCGGTGATGCTGGCGGTTTTGCTTGGCGGCGAATTCTTTGGCTTAACCGGCGTCCTGCTCGGCGTTCCCGTGGTGGCGGTGCTGAACGTGCTGTTCGCCCGCGCCGTCGCCGAGTACAAAAAATCCCCGTTTTTTACCCGACCGCCATAATTTTTTTCTTCTCGCGTTTGTTCCCGCCCGCCTCCGCTTCCATCAATAAGGCCTGTGGAAAAACACTCATTTTTAACAAGTTGTAGCCCTTTTGAGCTAACGGCAGGGGGTGTAAGTGGTGTGTTTGATTGCGGTTCCCCGATACCAAATTTTAAGCACGCCTATAATTAGCAGGGGACAATCCGGCATCTCGTGGTAAAATGCGGAGGTTGGTTTATTTCAATTAGGAGGCTACGGAAATGGTCAGTGGAAAAGTAAAGTGGTTCAACGAGAGCAAGGGCTATGGTTTCATCGAATCCGAGGATGGGGAGGATTGCTTCGTGCATTTTTCCGAAATCCAGTCCGAAGGGTTCAAAACCCTCCGCGAGGGGCAGGAAGTGGAATTTGAAAAAACCATGGGGCAGAAAGGCCCCCAAGCCACGAAGGTGGTGCCGAAGTAAATTGTGCAGGACAGGTTGAAGGGATGGATGTGAATCCGGTGAGACGCCGGTGGGCTCTTGCAGCGAGATGAACCGTATCCTTCCGTAGATTTCCCGATTCCCCCCATGATTCGTGGCGATCCTTCAGCACGCAAATTCTGAAGCCCTGGGTGTCTTGGCGCCCGGGGCTTCTTTTTTTGGGTGTTGAGCGCCGCGCCCGGCTTACAGAAGCTGGTAGCGCATGTTCCGCCGCCGGGGCGTGAAGCCGCCGTCGGTGATCAGCCGCTTGAGGTCGTCCTCGTTCAGGCAGTGGACGGTGCCCGCCGCGCGCACCACGTTTTCCTCCAGCATCGTGCTGCCCATGTCGTTCGCCCCGTAGAACAGCGCCACCTGGCCGATTTTCGGCCCGAGCGTCACCCAGGAAGACTGCAAGGCGTCGAAATTGTCGAGGAAGATGCGGCTGATGGCCAGGGTCTTCAGGTACTCGAGCCCGGTGACCGGGTGGCGGATGCCCGCGTCCTCGCTGAGTTCGGTGTTGCCGGGCTGAAAGGGCCAGGGGATGAAAGCGGTGAAGCCGCCCGTTTTGTCCTGCAATTCGCGGATCAGCCTGAGGTGCTCCACGCGCTCCTCCAGGGTTTCCACGTGGCCGAACATCATCGTCGCCGTGGTCGGCACGCCCATCCCGTGGGCCAGCTCCATCACCGAGAGCCACTGTTCGGAGGTGCATTTCAGCGGGCTGATTTTCCGGCGTACGCGGTCGACGAGAATTTCCGCGCCGCCGCCGGGAATCGAATCGAGCCCCGCCGCCAACAGCCGCCTTAGCGTGTCCTCGAGGGAAATCTTGGAGATGCGGCTGGTGTGCAGGATCTCCGGCGGCGAGAGGGCGTGCAGGTGGATGTCGTAGCGTGCCTTGATGCGCCGGAACAAATCCTCGAAATACTCGATCTTGAGGTTGATGTTGTGGCCGCCCTGCAGCAGGATCTGCTGGCCGCCCAGCGCCAGGGTTTCCTCTATTTTTTCGGCGATGATCTCGAACGGCAGCACGTAGGCGTCTTCATCGCGCTCCTTTCTGTAGAAGGCGCAGAAGGTGCAGTCGGTGACGCAAATATTGGTGTAGTTGATGTTGCGGTCGACGATGTAGGTGACGACGGGCTCGTCCCGCCTGCGCGCGGA
>QJWD01000035.1 GCA_003235465.1 Nitrospirota bacterium
CCGGCCGCCTGTTCATCAAAACCCCCGTTCCAAACGGCACCGAATCCAACATCGGGCTGAGCATGGTAGTCTACTTCTAGGCCATCCTAAGGCATGAGCGAACCTCTCATCAAAATCGAGCGCCTGGTCAAGGTCTACCCCGTCGGCGGGCAGGCGTTCACGGCGCTGCACGAAATCAGCCTCGATATCGAAGAGCAGGCGTTCATGTCGTTCGTCGGGCCTTCGGGCTCGGGCAAGACCACGCTGCTCAACCTGATTGGCGGGCTCGACAAGCCGACGAGCGGGGAAATCGTCTGCCGGGGAAAACGGCTGAGCACCATGAGCCGCGAGGAACTCGCCCGCTTCCGCCGCGAGGAGATCGGCTTCATTTTCCAGACTTACAACCTGCTTCCCGTGTATTCCGTGTACGAAAACGTTCTCTTTCCGCTGCTTCTAAGCGGCCGCCGCGAGGCCGACGTGCGCCAGCGCGTCCTCGACCTGGTGGAGCGGGTGGGTCTCGGCCCCGAAACCAACAAGAACCCGACGCAGCTTTCCGGCGGCCAGTGCCAGCGCGTCGCCATCGCCCGCGCGCTAGTGAAGAACCCGAGCCTCGTTCTCGCCGACGAGCCGACCGCCAACCTGGATGCGGAAAACTCCATGCAGGTTCTCGAACTGATGCGCGCCATGAACCGGGACCTGAAGGCCGCCTTCCTCTTCTCCACCCACGACGAGCGTGTCACCCGCTTCGCCCAGCGCGAGGTCGGGCTGGAGGACGGCCACGTGATCTGGGACAAGCGCAGGAACGGAGACGGCGAATGGGAATGATCCTCGGCATCGCCTGGAAAAACTTCTACCGCCAGGGCACGCGCGCGGCGCTCAACGTGTTCATCACCGGTTTCGCCATGGTCGCCGTCGTGTTCAATATATCTCTTTACAACGGATTTCAGGAGCAGGCGACGCGCAACATGATCCGCACCGATGTGGCCGGCGGCCACTACCGGCTCGCGGGCTTCGACATTCTGACGCCCACCGAATGGGAGGACATGACCTTTCAGGCCCCCGCGTCGCTCACCGCCCTGCCGCCGGCGGAAAAGGCCGAGGTGCTGGTGCAGCAGGGGCAGATTTTTCCCCGGCGGCGTCTGTTCCCGGTGCAGCTTCGCGGCATGGACATGCACCAGACCCTGATCGACGTGCCGCTCGACAAGTTGAAAGATCAGCCCCCGGTGGTCGGAAACGAACTGCCGGTGATCCTCGGAAGCAAGATGGCCGAGAGGGCGAAACTCAAGACCGGCGACACGGTGGTGCTCAAATGGCGCGACCGTCATGGCGTGGTGGACGCACGCGACATCCGCGTCGTCGACGTGGCGCCCATGATCAACCCGCGCATCGACGAGGGGGTGGTGTGGCTCAGGCTGGATCATTTGCGCGCCCTCACGAGGCGCGCGGGCGAGGCGTCCTGGGTGGCGGTGAAGGAGGACCGGGGCCCCGTGCCCGGCCTCGAGTTTCAACCTCCCGAAGTGCTGATGGAGGATATCCTGCACCTTATCAAGACGGATCGCCGCTACGGCCGGATATTCTGGGCCATCCTGACCTTCCTCGCCGGCATCGGCGTGTTCAACACCCAGATCCTGAGCGTGTTCCGCCGGCAAAAGGAAATCGGCACGCTGATGGCGATGGGGATGACCTCGCGCCAGATCGTCACCCTGTTCACGCTGGAAGGGAGCCTCGCGGCATTCCTGTCCCTGTTCGCGGCGCTCCTTCTCGGCACGGGCCTGTTCACCTGGTTTCAGAGCGTCGGCCTCGACGTGTCGCACCTCAGCGAATCGAGCATTCCGGTGCGCGAGCGCGTGCTGCTCAAGATATTTCCCGGCGAGGCCGCTGCGACGGGGGCGGTGATCGCCGCGATCATGGTGGTCGTGTCCTGGCTTCCGGTGCGCAAGATTTCCCGCCTCGATCCGACGCTGGCGCTGAGAGGCAAGGGCATCACATGATCCACGGGCTCATAAAAGAATATTTGCACATGAACCCGCCATCGTTTTCTTCAACACGTTATGAATTGAGTTTCTGATGATCCGCTGGCTCATTAAAGGTATCGCGCGCGACAAGACGCGCTCGCTTTTCCCCTTTCTGGTGGTGACGGCGGGGGTGTCGTTGATGATCTTCTTCATTGGCTTCATGGACGGCATCTTTGCCGACATGATCGACATGACGGCGAACCTCGACACCGGGCATCTGCGCTTCGTCAACCGGCCCTTTTACGAAGAGGAGTTCTTGAGCCCGATGGACCGGGCGCTGCCGGCGAAAACCGAAACCGGGCGCTGGCTCGAGGAAAACTCGGACCCCAGGGTGCGGTGGTCGCCGCGCATCCGCTGGGCGGCGATCATGGACGTCCCCGACGACCAGGGCGAGACCAAACACCAGACCCCCGTCCTCGGCATGGCGATGGATCTGTTGTCGAAAGACACGCCGGAGCTTGCGCGCCTGAAGCTCGCCGACTCCATCGTCGCCGGGCGGCTGCCGAACGCTCCGCGCGAGCTCATCGCCGGCCACCAACTGGCCGAGACGCTGCAACTGGAACTCGGCCGGCCCGTCACCCTGATCGGCCAGTCCTTCGACGGCGGCCTAGCGACAGACAACTACACCGTCGTCGGCTTCGTCCGTTTCGGCGTGGCGGCGATGGACAAGAAGATGGCGCTCATCGATATCAAGGACGCCGAGGAAACCTTCTACATGCAAGACATGGTGACCGACTGGCTTGGGTTTCTGCCCGCCGAGGTGGGCTACCGCGAATACGCGGGGTTCAAGCACGCGCTACAGGAAAGGATGACCGGCCTGCTCGCCCGACCGCCTGCCGCCTGGGCAGCGGACGACGAGCCGATCGTGCTGTCGATCCTGGAGCAGCGCAACCTGCAAAGCCTGGTGCGCACCTTCGAGATGGTGAAGAACGTCGTCGTCATTATCTTTGTCGTGCTGATGACCCTGGTCCTGTGGAACGCAGGGCTGTTGAACGGCATCCACCGTTACGGCGAGATGGGCCTGCGCCTGGCCATGGGTGAAACGCACCGGGCGCTGGTGGCGAGCCTGGGGATGGAGGCGCTCCTCATCGGCGTGATCGGCTCCGCAACGGGCTGCCTGATCGGCGGCGCCATCGTGTATTATCTGCAGGAGGTGGGCGTCAACATGGGCGACGCCTTCGCCAAAACCGGGATGATGCTGAGCGACGTCGCGCGCGGCCGGCTGAGTGTGAGCGGCTTCGTCCTCGGCATCGTGCCGGGCATGACGGCGAGCGTGCTGGGCAGCCTCATCGCCAGCATGGCGGTGTTCAAGCGGTCGGAAGCCAACCTGTTCAGGGAACTGGAGGGGGGATGAACATGCAATCCGCGAACATCAGGAAAAGCCTTGCCGTGGCGGGGTGGGCGCTGGCATTTTTTCTCTTCAGCGCGGCGGCGGAGGCCCCGGCCGATAAGCTGCTCGCCGAAATAGACGATAACCTGTGGGCCAATACCAAAACCATCACCGGCAGCCTGATCATCGACAACGGCCGGCAGGAGCGCGTCCTCACCTGGGAGGTTTGGATGGAGGGGGTGGAGCGGTCGTTCAGCCACTACCTGTCGCCGCCGCGCGAGAAGGGCACCAAGATGCTCAAGATCGCGGACAGGCTTTGGCTTTACACGCCGCGCACCGACCGCAAGCTGTTGATCGCCGGGCACCTGATGCGCCAATCCATGTTCGGCAGCGACCTGTCCTACGAGGACATGATGGAGGATAAAAAACTGAGCCGCGCCTACAAGGCCTCGCTCGAACCCTGCGCCGCCGGGGAGGAGCAGCCCTGCGCCGTGCTCTTTCTCGTGGCGCGGGATGAAGACACCACCTACCATTCGCGCCGCCTGTGGGTGGACCCGGAGAAAAAAACCGTGCGCCGCGAGGAGCTCTACGCGCGTGGCGGCAAATTGCTGAAGACCGTCGAGTTTCTCGACTACCGCCCGATCGATTCGCGCCTGTTTCCCCGCCGCATGATCTTCCGCGACAAGCTCAAGGAAAACACCAAAACCACCTACGTGTTCGACAGCATCGAGTTCGACGTTCCCCTTCCAGACGACATCTTTTCTCAAAGCCGCCTGAAGCGCTAGCGGGAATTGATCCAGGAAAGCACCTCCCCGGCGCTTTTGGCCGAGGCGGACTGGCCGTGGAAATCGCGCCACTGGCCGCCGGGAGCAAAGAGAAGGAGCGGCGTTTCGTACTCGATGGCCAGCTCAATCTCCGAGCGCGTACCAGCGCCGCCGGGAAGCGCCACCACCGCGAACGCCGACAGCACGATGAGGTGGTTGCGGCTCATTGGATGCTTGCCATCCCGGCCCGTTTTCGCAAGGTGCGTGCGGATGGCGAGATCGATATGGGGGTTGGGGTAGCCGGGCGGGCCGCGCTTCACGTCCCCCTCCGGGCCGGCTGGCAGGATGCCGATGGCAAGGCCCACGCGGCGCGGGACCTCCCCGAACGCCGCCGCGCATTCGGCCATGACGCCGCCCCCGCCGCCGCACAACAGGTGGTGGCCTTCGAGGGCGATCAAGCGGCCGAGCGGGCGGGCCAGATCAGCATGCGGTTCGCTGCCGGAGCCGATCACCGCGATCATCCTAGCTGCGCGGGCGGGCGGCACGGGCGCGTCTATCCTTCGAGGCCCGCGAAGGCGAGGTAGCGCATGATCGCGGTGCGGTGCTGGGCGCCCTGGCCGAAGCCGCTCTCGAAGTCCTCCGCCATCAACCGGACGTCGTCGCCCCGTTCGACCAGGTGGTAGACGAGGGACGCCGCGCGCGACACCCGCCTTTCGACCAGGTCAGGAGCAACCGGGTCTCCGGTGCCCGGGTCCTTGAGATTGAGGCGAACGGTGAAGCTCTCCGGGCCCTGGCGCGAGAACTCCTTCACTCTCAGGGTGCCAGTTTTCGCCGACGACTTCCAGTGAATGGCGCGCATCGGATCGCCGGTCTGATAATCCTTGACCGCCACCACCTCGTCGCCCCAGCGTTCGATGAGCGGGCTGCCCCCCGCCAGGCCGCCCTGCGGCTCGGGCAGGTTCACCACGTGGATGGCGGGGAACACCGTGGCGCTCCACTCGACGCGGAAATTTTTCCGCTTGATGAAGAAGCCGAAAGGAAAGCCGGTGGACAGCAGGCACCGGCTGACCCTGAGGTGGCCGCGCCGCTCCGCCGTCAGCATCAGCGTTCGTTCGGTGGTTTCACCCGGCGGCAGGTGGAACAGGTAGATCTCGCGGTCGGCCAGGTCCTTGCGTCCGGCTTCGGGCAAAAAAGCGATGCGCAGCGAAAACGACGGCGTGCGTTTTTTCAGGTTGCAGATGCGGATGCGGATAGGCACCGGCGCCTGGGCGTAAATCTCATCCGGCCCGGCAAGCTCGATGCGGATCTTCTTCATCGTGATCTCGGACAGGATGCCGGAGACGGCGATGAAGCTGCAGCACATGGCGAGGATCAGGTAGAGCAGGTTATTGCCGGTGTTGATGGCGCCGAGACCCACAGCGAGGGAAAGCACCACGAAACCCGCGCCTTCGCGCGTGAGCTCGAGGGTTTGCCCGCGCAGGGTGAACCTGAAAATGGAATTTTGCACTGCGGGGGAACTCATGCCACCCTCACTTCGCCGCCGGCGGGCGGGTTTTACACGGGGACTTCCAGGTTCTCCACCAGGTCGCGGATGAGGGCTGCCGTGTCGCCATGCCGCCTGCCCGCGCCCTGCGGGGCGGAAGGGATGACGCGGTGGCACAGCACGGGAACCGCGAGCCGCTTGATGTCGTCGGGAACGCAGTAGTCGCGGCCGAAGAACAGGGCGCGCGCCTTTGCCGCCTGCTTGAGGGTGAGCGCGCCGCGCGGGCTGACGCCGAGGGCCAGGTGGCGGGATTCGCGCGTCGCCGTCACCAGGCTCAGGATGTAGTCCACCAGAATGGGGTCCATGCGCACGTGGGCCACCTTGGACTGGATCGCCGTCAGCTCCTGCCGGCTGAGCACCGGCTCGACGTCGCCGGGCCGGTGGCCGTTCGGCGGGTTGAGCAGCAGGCGGCGCTCGTCCTCCGGCGACGGGTAGCCCATCGACAGGTACATGGTGAAGCGGTCGAGCTGCGATTCCGGCAGCGGGTGGGTGCCGTGGCTCTCCACCGGGTTCTGCGTCGCGATGACGAAAAACGGCTCCTCCAGCGGGTAGGTGGTGTTGTCCACCGTCACCTGCCTCTCGTTCATCGCCTCGAGCAGGGCGCTTTGCGTGCGCGGCGTCGAACGGTTGATCTCGTCCGCCATCACGATGTTGGAGAACAGCGGCCCCTTCTGGAAATGGAAGCGCTTTTCCTCCGCGTCGTAGATCGACACGCCGGTGATGTCCGACGGCAAGATGTCGCTCGTGAACTGGATGCGCCTGAATTCCAGGTCCAGCGCGCTCGCCAAGGCGTGCGCCAGGGAGGTCTTGCCGACGCCGGGCACGTCCTCGATCATCAGGTGGCCGCGCGAGAGGAGCGTGATGAT
>QJWD01000167.1 GCA_003235465.1 Nitrospirota bacterium
CGGAAGGACGGAAACCGGCGGATTGAATGCCGACAGTTTCCGGCCCTCGAAGCAGGTATCGATGCACGCCACGGTGATGACCAGCAACGTGCTGACCAGCGACGGCACCAACGTCGGCTACAACAGCGTGGGCGGCGGGGTGCAAACGGTGCCGCCCCAGGGCAGCCGCACCTACACCTGGTACGCGGGCAACTACGAGTTCCAGGATGAGGCGGGCTTTCCGAAGATCAAGCGGCTGGCGCACAAGCCGATTCCCTTTGGCACCGTCAACCTGAGTTCTTCGGCGGACATGCTCAAGCAGGTGCCGCAGGGCCTGGTGGGTCTCTTGATCGTGGAACCCGAGGACGCGACATGGACGGTGGATCCGGATGCGGAGAACACCCGCATGGTGGCGCATGTGACCTACGACGGCGGAGCGGCGGACTTCAAGGAATTCGCCGTGGTCTACCAGGACGGGCTCAACCTGCTGTACGGGCCGGGCACCGTGCCGGGGGATTTCGCCTCTGGCACGCAGAACATTCCCAACTGCCACATCTGCGACGACTCATACGATCGCGGCGAGCAGGCCTTCAGCTACCGCACCGACCCGTTCTGGCTGCGGCTGGGAGAGAATCTGATCGACCCGGCGACGAATGCTCCGGCGGTGAATCCCCTTGGCTGCTTGAACGAAGAGGGCGGAGCCGCCCCGTGCGACACCCGCCATTCGGTGTATCCGGAGGATTTCTTTCTCGACACCTGGAGGCCCATCGAGGTGCCGGAGTTCTACGCGGCGATCAATGAAAACGTCCGCTTCCGCGTCGGCCACCCCGGCGGCCTGGCCCGGCAGAACTCGTTCACCGTGGGCGGGCATTATTACTACGACTACGGCATCCCCGGTTTCGGCAGCCCGGGCACCAGCTTGATGGCGCCCGGTAAATCGATCACCGCCGATCTTCGGGGCGGTGCCAAGGAAGGCCACTGGATCATCCGCAGCGGCGCCCAGTACCACTGGGCGGGCGGCATGTGGGCTCAGCTGGGCGTGGGTACTGTGACGCCGCCGCCTCCCGGACCGCTTGCGGTGACCATCGGCAGCCCGGCGGGCGGCAGCACGGTGACGGCGACGTCGGTGGTTGTCTCCGGCACGGTGAGCGACGACGCCGATAAGGTGGCGGTGGAGGTTGACGGCGTGCCTGCAGGTGAAGACACCACCGTCAGCGACGGCACCTTCAGCGTGACGGTGGATCTCCTGGCGGGCGATAAGGTCTATAACCTGACGGCCACCGCCACGCGCACGAGCGACAGTTCCACCGCGAGCGACATCGTCAACGTGACGCTGAATACCTTCACGCCGCCGCCGAGCCTTGCGGTGTCCATCACCGGTCCGGCGGACGGCAGTTCCGTGAACACGGCGACGCTCAACGTTTCCGGTAACGTGAACAACGACGCCGATTCGGTGGAGGTCTTCGTCGGCGGTGTCTCCGCTGGCACGGATAACAGCGTCAGCAGCGGGTCGTTCAGCGTGCCGGTGACTTTGGCGGCAGGCAACAACCTCATTTCCGCCGAAGCGGTGCGCGGGGGCGATCTGGCGAACGACAGCATCAACGTAACGCTGGATACCGTCGCCCCGGTGCCGACGATCACCTCGCCAATCAATGGGGATGTGTTCATCGGCAACAGGATCGACGTATCCGGGACCCTGAGCGAGGGCGACGCGGTGAGCGTGGTGGTGAACGGGGTGGAGGCGAGCATCATCGGCAACACCTTCATCGCGCGCAACGTCACCCTTTCGGAGGGCAATAACGACCTTTCGGCTCTCGCCACCGACTCAGCCGGCAACGCCGCGACGTCGGCCACGGTATCGGTGACCTACACCGCGCCGTGCCATGGCAAGGGCTGCAAGAAGTAGCTTTCGGGCCGCTTCCCGCCCCGGGGGGGACGTGGGGAGGGGTCTTGTGTTAGAATGAGTATTGGCCGCGCGGCCTTCCCGTTGAAGCGGGAAGGCCGTCGCTGTTTGCAACCGCCGGCGGGAGAATGAGAATGGTCATACTTAATCGTTTGTCCGTCGGTCTTCCCGGCTTCGCGGGAGTTATATTCCTCGCCGCGAATCTGGCGGCCGCGGATGGCCCGCAGTCCGCCACCGGCGCGGGTTTGAACATCGAGTTTTTCGCCCGCCCGCATGTTGGGGGGGAAGGCCCGGGCGGCGAAATCGAGGCGGGAAAAACCGCCGAGGTGGGGTTCCGCATCACCGACAGCGCCTCGGGCTACCCGGTGGCCGACCTGCATCCGGCGGCGTGGGTGGTGCGCCGCGATTCCTTGAGAAAAAAGCCCGACCAGGATAGCTGCGACCGGGGCATCAAGAAGTATGCCGCGGGCGGCCTGATCAAGGAAACCTCGGGCGACCTCAACAATTATTTCATCGTTTCCCTGAATGCCGACCAGACGGTGGGCATCTTCAACCCGCTGGTGAACCTGGCGACCTCCAACCTGATGGCCCTCATCCCGCTCAAGGGCCAGGCCGCCGGCTGGGCGTTCGACGATTCCCTTGGCTTATTATATGTAAGCTTGTCGGACAAGAACGAGGTGGCCGTGGTGGACATCCACCGGCAGGCGGTGGTCAAAAGCCTCGCCGTGGGCCAGAATCCATCGAAAGTTTTAAGGCAGCCCGACGGCCGCTACCTGTGGGTGGCGAGCGAGGGCGGGGTGAGCGTTATCGACCCGGTTCGGCGCGAGGTGGTGAAAACCCTGAGCGTGGGCGCGGGGGAGATCGAATTCGCGTTCGATGCGAAGGGCCGCATCACCTATATCGGCACCGCCGGCGATGGCCGGGTTTTCCGCGTCGACCAGGCGACCCTGGAGATGGGAGAAAGCCTGGCGCTGGAGGCGGGCCCCATGCACCTGGCTTATTCCCAGCTTGGCGATCAGCTTTACGTGGCGAGCGAGACGAGCGGCGTGGTGAACGTGCTGTTTTCCGGCCGTGGCGACAGGATTGAAACCCTTCACCTCGCCCCCGGCATTATCCGGATGAAAGCGAGCCCGGACGGCCGGTTCGTTTTCGCGCTCAACCGCGAAGCGAGCACCCTCACCCTGCTCGATGCGTCCACCACCGGCGTGTCGCGCAAGCTGAACACCCTGAAACAACCCGACGACGTGGGCTTCAGCAAGAATTTCGCCTACATCCATCATGCCGGCAGCAATCATATGAGCATCATCC
This sequence comes from Nitrospirota bacterium, assembly GCA_003235465.1. The sequence goes on from QJWD01000167.1 coordinate 3,191, forward strand.
AGCTTTCCGCCCTGACGCTCAACAGCCCGCCGCCGGTGGCGGACATACCCATGGGCGCGAAGGCGCCCGGCGAGGGGCCCGGCCTTAAGGGGGTTTCGCTCATGGATGTCATCCCCGACGAGGGCGGCATGCTGATCGCCAACCCGGCCGACCTGTCCATCTACCTGTACCGCGAAGGTGGCATGCTGGCGCCCTCCAATTCTTTCAGGACCTACACGGCGGCGCCCCTCGGGCTGTTCATCTACGATCACAGCCTGGTGGAGCGGCACACGCCGGGGGAGTACGCGAGCACAGTCACGCCTGAGCAGGGCGGCTCCTACGATGTTTTTTTTCTGCTTTCCAACCCGACGGTGTCGCTGTGTTTCGAGATGGAGGTGAAGGGCACGCCCTTCGAGCAAAAATTCATGCAGGAAAAGTTCGTCCTCGAGAACCTGACGAAAGACGAGAGCCTCGTTCCGGGCGAGCCCTCGCGGCTGCGCTTTCGCCTGACGCGCGGCGAGCCGCCCAAGCCCATCGGGCCGCTCAAGGACCTGCGCGTGCTCACGGTGTATTTCTTCGGCGGCTGGCAGACCCGCGCCTGGGCCAAGCCGGTGGGCGACGGCGTCTTCGAGATTGAGGTGAAATTTCCACGGCCCGGCAAATACCATTTGATGGTGCAATCGGGGTCGCTGGGAGTGCGCTTCGGCAGCCTACAGCACACGTATCAGGTGGGCGCCGGTAATGAAGCATCCAGGGAACGGACCGCGCCATGAGGTGGCCGGCCGCCCACCTGGGCGCTCTGGCGCTGCTGGTTCTGTTCGCCGCGCCGTCCCCGGCGGAAACCGGCCACGAGCATCCGCCCTTCGAGCCGCCGGAAAAACCCGCCGCCCAGGTGCAAAAGGCCCCCGCCGACGACATCACCCTGCTCGACCTTGAACTCCAGGACCAGGACGGTTCGCCCCTCAAGTTCAAGAGCGACGTGGTCGGCGACAGGCTGGTGGTGGTCGATTTCATCTACACCACCTGCGCCACCGCCTGCCCGATTCAAACCGCCATCTTCAGCAGCCTGCAGGAGAAACTGGGGGCGCGCCTGGGCACCGAGGTGTTTCTGGTTTCCCTCAGCATCGACCCGGCGACCGACATCTCGCCGCGCCTCAAGGCCTACGCCAGAAAGCACAAAGCGGGCGAGGGCTGGATCTGGCTGACCGGACGCAAGGCCGATGTGGATCAGGTGCTCCTCGCCCTCAGGGCCTATTCGTCGGACCTCGACGAGCACCCCTCGATGATCCTCATCGGCGACGGCAAGGTGGGCGGTTGGACGCGCTATTACGGGTTTCCGCGCGTGGACGCGCTTCTGGCCCGAATCGACGAACTGGCGGCAGAGAAACGGAAGCATGCCGCCGGCGGGCAAAACTGATGACTCGAAACGGATTCCACACCTCCACCCTCAAGGCCGAAGCAAGCCGGCACCTGGCGTGCGCGGTTCTTCTCGGCCTTCTGGCCGCGGCAAGCGCCGCCGCCGGCGGGCACGGCGAACAGGAGGCGCGCGGCAAGCGCATCTACACCACGGGCGAAGGGAGCGGCAGCATCTCCGCACGCCTCATCGGCCCCGGCATCGACGCGCCGGCGAGCAATTTCCCCTGCATCCAGTGCCATAAGGAAGGCGGGGAAGGGGGCCGTGAAGGCGGCGTCTTCGCGCCGGAGATATCGTACCGGCAGTTGACCCTAGAACATTCCGGCGTGCGCACGACAGGGCGCGACCACCCGCCCTACGATGACGCATCGCTTGCCCGCGCCATCAGGCAAGGCCAGGACCCGGCGGGCAACGCGCTCCACCCCGCCATGCCGCGCTACACGATGAACGAGGGCGACCTCGCAGACCTCATCGCTTACCTCAAGGTGCTCGGCAAGGAGCCCGTGGCCGGCGTCGGCGCGGAAAGCGTTCGCGTGGCCATCCTGAAACCGGTTTCGGGGACGCTTGCGCCGGCGGGGCAGGCGGTGGCGGCGTTTCTCGCGGCCTATTTTGAAGAACTGAACGCGCTTGGCGGCGTGTACGGGCGAAAGATCCAACTGGTGGCCGTGGAGTTCGACCCCGCCGCCGAACCGGATGCAATGGCGGCGTCGGTGCGGCGCCACCTGGACGAAGCGCCGGTATTCTGTTTCATCGCCAACCTGGGGGTTCCGGAAGAGCACCCCGTAAGCCGGCTGCTCGCCGACGAAGGCATCCCGGTGTTTGCTCCGCTCACCCTGCACGCGGCGAACACCGCCGACCCGGGAACGTTCTATATACAGGCGAGCCTGTACGATCAGGCGCGGGTGCTGGTCGATTACCAGAACAGCAAAGGGTCAGCCGGGACGAAGCGGATCGCCCTGGTGTATTCCGCTGATGCCTACGGCCAAGGCGCGGCGGCCGGGGCGCGGGTGCAGGCCCGGCGTCACGGCATGAGTGTGGTGAGCGACCTGAAATACCCGGCGGGTGCATGGAATGCGGAGGAAACCGCCCAGCGCCTCAAGTCGTCGAACGCGGAGGCGGTATTTTTTTTCGGGCCGGGCGGGGACATGCGGAGCCTGATCGACAGAAACGAGGCGCTCGCCTGGCCGGTTCCCGTCCTCGGTCTGGCGGAGCTGGCGGGGGAGCAGGTCCTGTCCTTGCCGGCGGCCTTATCGGGCCGGGTTTTTCTTGCCTCCCCCCTCAGGCCGCCGGACGTAAGCCACGAGGGCACCACCGTGTATTACCGGCTGCTAAAAAAATACGATGTGCCGGGCCGGTATTTTTCCTTTCTTTCCTCGGCCTTCGCGGGCACGCGGCTCATGGAAGAAGGCATGAGGCGGGCGGGGCGCGCGATGACGCGCGCAAGTTTGATAGAAATCGTCGGCGGGTTGTGGCAATTCGAGACCGGTGTGATGCCCCACCTGACCTACAATCAAAACCGACGCACGGGGTTGACGGGGGCGGCGGTGCTCGGTGTCGATCCGGAAAAAAAACAATTCCTCACCATTCAGGAATGGCGGGAGCCCGAGGGGGACTGAGGCGTCATGACCTCGAGCCCGGCGCCGGGCTTTGCTGCGAGGTGTGAAATCCCTGGGTTTTGTAATCTTTCTTTTCCCAGTCCACCGGTTCAAATTGCGCCGGGGCCTTTGCCGTCTCGGGTTCGGTATCCAATGGGCCGGGCTGAACGGCCTGCGTGGCCAGAAGGTTTCTCTCCAGTTCCCCGAGGCGCACCTGGGCAGAGGC
>QJWD01000327.1 GCA_003235465.1 Nitrospirota bacterium
AGGTTAAATTATTAAATGAAAATTACCCGGGCAGTAAAAAGTTTTAAGCCGGGCGGGGGCGGGCAGGGCCTCTTAAGCCATAAAGGGGGGACTTCAGCGGGGGCGTGGCTTCTAGTTCATGTGCACGGATACGGCCTTGGAGACGCCTTTTTCTTCCATGGTGATGCCGTACAGGACGTCGGCGAAGGTCATGGTTTTCTGGTTGTGGGTGATGATGATGAACTGGGTGTTGACCGCCATCTCCTTCAGCATTTCCTGAAAACGGATCACGTTGGCCTCGTCGAGCGGCGCGTCGACCTCGTCGAGCAGGCAGAAGGGGCTCGGGCGGACCTTGAACACCGCGAACATGAGCGCGATGGCGGTCATCGATTTTTCGCCGCCGGAGAGCAGGGTGAGGTTCTGCATCTTCTTGCCGGCGGGGGTGGCGGAGATCTCGACGCCGGCCTCGAGGGGGTTTTCCTCGTCGGTCAGGGTGAGAGCGGCCTTGCCGCCCTGAAACAGGCGCGCGAAGATCTCCTGAAAGTTGGCGTTCACCTGATCGAAGGTTTCAATAAAACGCTGCTGCGTGGTGTGGTCGATGCGCTCGATGGTCTCGTGCAGCATGACGATGGACTCGGTCAGGTCGTCCTGCTGTTTCTTGAGGAAGGTGTAGCGCTGGTTGACCTCTTCAAAGTCGGACAGGGCGGCGAGGTTCACCTCGCCCATTTTGGCCACCCGGGCTTTCAGTTCGCGCACCTGTTCGTCCACCGCCTTCTCGTCGATCTCCTCTTCCTGCTGGCTGAGAATTTCATCCCGCCCGACGTTGAAATCGTCGTAGGCGCGTTCCTCCAGGTGGGCGATCTGCATCCTGAGTTCGGAGCGGCCGAGTTCGATCTTCGAGATGCGCTCGGTGATGTCCTGAACCTGCTTCACAAGCTCCCGGGTTTCCTCCTCCATCTGCTTGAGGACGGCTTCCCGCTCGCGCAGCGCTTCCTCGTCTTTCACCCGCCGCTCCTGGAGGGCGTCTTTCTCGCGCACCTGCTGGAGGATGCGCTTTTCCAGCTCGCGCGTCTCGGCGGCCAGCACTTCGATGCGCTCGCGGTTGTCCTTCTGGTTCGCCTCGCGCTTCTCTATGCGCTGCTCCAGGTTTTCCACCTGCAGGTCGATGCGCTTGATTTCGGTGAGGGTGTTTTCGCGCCGCCCCTTGAGCGATGCGATGAGCACCTTGACGCCGCTGATCTCGGCGGCCTTGGTTTCCATTTCGTTTCTCAGGCCCTCGAGCCGGGTCTTGTCTTCCGCGAGCCGTTCCTCGGCGCGGGCTTTTTCTTCCTCCTCGCCGTTCATCTCGAAGGTGAGGCCTTGCGAGCGGGTTTCGATCTCCTCGAGCTCGTGCGCGGCCGAGGCGCGGTCGTACTCCAGCGCCGAGGCTTTTTCCTCCAGCCGGTGCACGTCCTTCTGCATCTGCTCGAGGTCTTTCCGGCCCTGGGCGCGGGCGATTTCGGCTTCTTTCAGGAGATGGTCGGCGTTTGCGATTTCCTCCGCCAGCGCCGCCTCCGCCGCCTGCCCCGCCTCGATGGCCAGCCGGGCCTCTTCCATCTTCTCCTTCGCCTGCTCGACCTCGCCGGTCAAGCGGTCGATCTGGCGGTTGCGCGAGAGCAGGCTCGAGGAGCCGTTCGAAGCCGTGCCGCCGGTGATCCAGCCCTGGGTGTCGATCATCTCGCCGCCCAGGGTGACGAGGGTGCCGTGAAACCCTGGGCTTTCCCTCAGGGCGAGGGCGCCGGGCAGGTCCTTGACCAGGATGACGTTGTCCAAAAGTACCTCGATGATAGTGCGGTACTCGTCCCTGCATTCGATGAAGTCCAGAATCCGGCCGCAGACCGCGGGGTTGCCGTTCAGGTGCACCGGCTGGCTCGCCGCCGGGCGCAGCCTGAGCGGAATGAAGGAGCCGCGCCCGGACTGGTGGCTCTTGAGGTACTCGATGGCATCGAAGCCGTCCTTGTAATCGTCGACGATGACGCTCTCCAGCTTCTCGCCGAGAACCGCCGCCAGCGCGGCCTCGTATTCGGCGGGCGCCTTGAGGACGTCCACCAGCACCTCGCGCAGGCCCTCGGGGCGTCCGCCGTTGGCCTGGCCGGCCATGAGCGATTTGACGCCGTCCTGAAAGCCCTCGAACTTGTTCCTCAGTTCCCTGAGCGAGCTCAACAGGGAGGCGCGGGTGATGTGCTCTTCCTTGAGCGCGCCGTGCCTGTCGCGCGCGGCCTTGAGGTCCTCGCGTGCGCTCGCCGCCTTCTCTTTAAGTTCGTTCACCCGGGTGCGGCGGACTTCGAGTTCGCGCATCTCCCCCGCCTCGGTTTGGGCGAGGGCTTCCAGCGCCTCCCGCCCCCGGGCGACCTGGCTGGCCAACTCGGCGATTTCCTGGCGCGCGCGCTCGTCGCGTTCCTTCAGGTTCTGGCGGCGGGTGTCGATGGCGGTCAGCTCGTTTTTCTTCTGCGCCACCCGCTGGTACAGGCCCATGATCCGCTGCTCGCCGCCCTTGACGCCCTCTTCCAGAGCGCGCGAGCGTTCCTTCTCTCCCTCCCATCCTTCGTTGAGGCTTCTCAGCCTATCCTCTTCGACGTTGATGTCCTCCGACACCTGGGTCAGCCGGGCGCGCTCGCTCGCGGTTTCGGCGGCGAGGCGTTCGATCTCGCCTTTCATGCGCGCCACCTCGGCTGTGGCGCCTTCGATGTCGGCCTCGGCCTGCCTGGCCTGCGACGCCTTGAGTTCGACGCCGTGCTCGTCCTTGCCGATCAAGGCCACAAGCTCGTTCAGTCGCTCGCGCAATTCGTTCAGCTTGGCGGCGCGCTCTTCGAGTTCGATCCTGAGATCGGCCATCTGGTTTTCCAGGGTCGCGGCGCGCGCGCTCCACTCGGCCTTCAGTTCCGTGTGCTTCTGGAAGGTCTCCTCGCTCTCTTTCAGCTCGGCGGTGAAGCGCCGTATCCTTTTTGAAAACAGCTTGAGGGATATCTGTTTGATCTCGGCCTGGCAGGCCTTGTAGCGTTCGGCCTTGGCCGCCTGGCGCTTGAGCGATTCGGCCTGGCGCCCGAGCTCCTGCACGATGTCGGTGATGCGCTCGAGGTTCTGCGACGAGGCCTCGAGCTTGCGCAGCGCCTCGTTCCTCCTGTGCTTGAACTTGAGGATGCCGGCGGCCTCCTCGATGAGGATGCGCCGCTCCTCGGGCTTGGCGGTGATGATGTCCTGAATATGCCCCTGCTCGATGACGGTGAGCACCTTCGGGCTGATGCCGATGTCGAGAAGAAAGTCGGTGATGTCCTTCAGCCGGCACGGCACCTGGTTGATGTAGAACTCGCTCTCGCCCGAGCGGTGGTAACAGCGGGTGACTTTCACCTCTTCGGCCATGTTCGGCACGTTGGCGATGCGCAGGCCGGGCGGCACGTTGGTCAGGGTCAGGGATATTTCGGTGCGGTTGACGGGCTTTCTCGACCCGCTGCCGTTGAAAATCAGGTCGGTGATGCGCGTGCCGCGCAGGGATTTCGAGCTTTGCTCGCCGATGACCCAACGGATGGCGTCGGAAACGTTGCTCTTGCCACAGCCGTTCGGTCCCACGATAGCGGTGAAGCCGTTGTTGAAGTGAAGCTTCGTTGGGTCGACGAAGGATTTGAACCCTTCCAGCTCGAGGCTTTTCAAATACATGGTTTTAAGCTCAACAGGGAGTAATGGGGGATTTCAGGGTTTGCGGCCAAGGTTTTCCGCTATTATTATTGAATGGCTCCAGGAAGTAAAGCGGAAATATACCACTTCTGGTATAGGAAAAACAGTTAGATACTATATATTGTGGGGTTAGGCCCGCCCCCGTGGCCCGGGCAACGCTTGATTATTGAATGGCGTCGGTCGCTTTGGGGCGGAAATACGGCGCCCGCCGAGGTAAAATCCCATGAAAAAACCGCTGTGGACGAAGGAGGTTTATTCCCGATGAAACTCTATTCTTATAGCAAATGCGGCACCTGCCGGAAAGCCAAAAAATTTCTCGATGAGCGGGGTGTCCGCTACCAGGAGATCGACATCACCGAAACCCCGCCGCCGCTCGCGGTGCTCAAGCGGGCGCTCAAGGCGAGGGGCCTCAAAAAGCTCTTCAACACCAGCGGTGTGCAATATAAGGAACTGAAAATAAAGGACCGCCTGCCCGGCATGAGCGAGAACGACGCGCTCGCCCTGCTGGCGGGCAACGGCCGCCTGATCAAGCGGCCGCTGGCGGTGTCAAAAGAACGGGTGACGGTGGGTTTCGACGCGGATGAATACCAGTCCACCTGGTGCGGCGGATGAAGTCCGTTAAGCCCGGATTCCAGCCGCCTGGCAAATGAACTTCGAATCCCTTACCGATACCATCCGGCGGCGCTTTCCGCTGTCCCGGCCGGCGACCGCGCGGCACTCCAAACCGGCGGCGGTGCTCGTCCCCCTTTATGCCGCCGGCGGCGAGGTCAAGGTGCTGATGATCCGGCGGGCGGAGCACCTGAACGCCCATGCCGGCGAAATCGCTTTTCCCGGCGGCGTGCCCGAGCGGGAAGACGAAAACCTGCTCGCCACTGCGCTCCGCGAAACCCGGGAAGAGATCGGCATGGGCGTCGCCAGGTCGGCGGTGATCGGCCGCCTCGATGCGGTGTCGACGCGCACCGGCTACCTGGTTACGCCCTTTGTGGCGGCGCTCCCTTCGGCGCCGGCCCTGGGGGAACCGAGCGAGGAAGTGGGGGAGATTTTCCATCTCCCCCTCATCCATCTGTTTCGCTCCGGCGAACCCGACCCGCGCTTCCCGGATGACGCGGACTTCTGGGTGTACCCCTTCGGCGGCCACACGGTCTGGGGCGCATCGGCAAGGGTGATCCGGCAGATCGAACGCCTGTTCGGGCCAGCTTGAAGAACGCCGGGGCTTGTGCCCGCGAGCGTGGCCGCGCATACGCGGCTGCACCATTATCGGCCTGCCGATCTGCCGCGCCTCCCGCCTGGCCCTTTTATCGACGCTCCCTTCTTTACAAATCGCCGCAAACGTCCTAGTATTCACACATGCGATACTTTGAACTGGAGATGTGATCATGCCCCGGCTGGCCATGCGAATTCTCGCACCCTGTTTCATCCTCCTTGCCGCTTTTGGGTCCGATTCGTTTGCGGCCGGCGGTTTAACGGCTCCCGAACCCGCTTTCCAGGTGGCGAGCGCGCCCGAACCTTTGGAGCACACCATCCTGCTTGAAGAGGAGGAGGTGGAAGCGCCTCTCCCCTGGCCGGAGAACCTGGAGGAGCCGCTGATCACCGAGCACCCCGTACCGGAGCCTTCCGAGGGCCGGCTACGGCTAAACATCGGCGGCGGCGTCAACAAATCGATGATCCCGAATTACAGGGCCAAGGCCGAGCGAAACCCGGGCGATTACAAGGCGCAGTACAACCTGGGGGTGGTGTACGCCGCGGTGGGGGAATACGAAGCCGCGCTGCCGCCGCTCAAGGAGGCCGTCCGCCTGAAGCCGGACGACGCGGCGTCGCACAATTATCTCGGCCTGGTCTATTCCAGCCTGCGCCGATTCGGGGACGCCATCGACTCGTCGAAGAAGGCGCTCAGCCTCGACCCCGCCATGCTGGAGCCCAAGGTGAACCTGGTGATCTCCTATGAGCAACTGGGGCTCACCGAGCAGATGCTCGAACCCCTGCTCGCGGTGGTGGAAAAGCTGCCGAGCGACGCCTACTACCAATCGCTGCTCGGCTGGGTGCAGTACCAGCTCGGCCACCCGAAGGAAGCCATCCAGCCGCTGCAGGACGCCATCCGCCTGGGCTCGGAGAACCCGCGCGACCACCGCTACCTCGGCGAGGCGTTCCTCTCCCTCGGGCAATACGAATGGGCGATTCAGCCGCTAAGAAGAGCCATCAGCATGACCCCGGGCCTGCCCGAACCGCACTACAACCTGGGGACGGCCTACGCCAACCTCGGCCGCTGCCTAAAGGCGCTCAAGCCGCTGAAGGAGGCCATCGCCATCGAACCGAATTTCGCCGAGGCGCACGGCAACCTGGGCGCCTGTTATCACAAGCTCGGGCACGCCGACAAAGCCCGGGCCGAGTACAACGCCGCGCTCGCCCTCGACCCCGGGCTGACCGAGATCAGCGATAACCTGAGAGCCCTGGAAGGCGCGGGGCTTGCCACGGCGGGCCGGGAGCCCAACCCCTGATTTTGTGACAACCTCCGATCCCACGAAAAGGCTGGCCTTCGCCCTCGATGTGGCGGACAGGAAAAGCGCCCTCCGGCTGGTCACGATGCTCTCAGGCCAGGTCGGCTGTTTCAAGGTCGGGCTCGAGCTGTTCACCCGCGAAGGGCCGGACATCGTGCGCGCGGT
>QJWD01000370.1 GCA_003235465.1 Nitrospirota bacterium
CTTTATAACTTCTGAATTGGGTGGTAAAATTAGTAATAATATTGTGTGCAGCGATAGTATTTGCCTGAAAGTCGCCCCAGTTGGGCGTGGGGTTTAAACGGCTATTTTAGCCATTTTTTTAGTCGTGCCTTCCTTGAAGGCCTGTTCAGGCGTCTAGCCCTTTAAATTTAGCCTCCAAGGGGGGTAGGCGCCGGGCGGCGGGCTCAGGCTTGCTTTAGCACCGTCTCGAAGTGGTCGAGGCCCTGGTCGAGTTCCTGCTGCCGGATGATGAGGGGCGGGGCGAGGCGGATGACGTTTTGGTGGGTCTCCTTGCACAGGACTCCGAGTTCCTTTAGGGCTTCGCAGAACCGGCGCGCGCCGCCGGCTTCGGGGACGAGTTCGATGCCGATGAGCAGGCCGCGCCCGCGCACTTCGAGGATGTGCGGCGAGCGCAGGCTTGCCAGGCGCTCCATGGCGTGGCGGCCCTGGCGGGCGGCGTTTTCGATCATGCCTTCTTCTGTCAATACCTTGAGCGCTTCGCGCGCGACGGCGCAGGCGAGGGGGTTGCCGCCGAAGGTGCTGCCGTGGTCGCCGGGCTGGAACACGCCGAGCACTTCCCGGTTCGACAGCACCGCCGAGACGGGGTAGAAGCCGCCGGAGAGGGCTTTTCCCACCAGGGTGAGATCGGACTGGATGTTTTCGTGCTCTTCGGCGAAGAGTTTGCCGGTGCGGCCGAGGCCGGTCTGGATTTCGTCCAGCACCAGCATGACGTTGTTTTCGTCGCAGAGTTCGCGCACTTTTTTCAGGTAGCCGGCGGGCGGGATGATGACGCCGCCTTCGCCCTGGATGGGTTCGATGAGCACCGCCGCGGTGTTCGGGGTGAGGGCCTGTTCCATGGCCCGGGCGTCGCCGAAGGGGACGGTTTTGAAGCCGGGGGTGAAGGGGCCGAAACCCTGGCGGTACTTAGCCTCGGTGCTGAAGCCGACGAGGGTGAGGGTGCGGCCGTGGAAATTGTTTTCGGCGACGACGATTTCGGCCTGGCCCCCGGGGATGCCCTTGACCTCGTAGCCCCATTTGCGCACGGCCTTGATGGCGGTTTCCACCGCTTCGGCGCCGCTGTTCATCGGCAAAACGCTGTGGGACTGCGTCAGCTCGCAGATTTCGCGGTAAAACGGCCCGAGCTGGTCGTGCCTGAAGGCGCGCGACACGAGGGTGAGGCGGGCCGCCTGTTCCGTGAGGGCTTTCAGGATGCGCGGGTGGCAATGGCCCTGGTTAATCGCCGAATACGACGACAGGAAATCCAGGTAGCGCCGGCCCGCCACGTCCCACACCCAGACGCCCTCGCCGCGGGCCAGCACGACATCGAGAGGGCGATAATTGTGCGCGCCGTAGCGCTCTTCCAGATCGATAAACCCCTGGCTATCCATGGCTTTGAATTATAACGGTTTGTTGTTGAATTTCCGCGCCACCCAGTCTATCATGCAAGGCGACTCCCCGGAGGGAAAAACGCGCCCGGGCCGGGCCCCGGCCGCGTGCAAAAGCGTTTGATAATATTCCAGGTTTCGGTATAATCGAGTCTTCCCTTGAACCTAAATTGAGACTATATCATGAGCGTCGACGACCAAGAACTTGAAGAATTCATGCCCGCCCTCGAGCTGGACTGGACCGACAGCGCCCAGGACAGGATGAAAAACGTGCCGTTTTTTGTCCGCAAGAGCGTGGTGCGCGGCATTGAGCAATACGCCAAGGACAAGGGCATCGCCGTGGTGGATGACGAGGTGGTGTCCCGCGCCAGGCAGGAGCGGGAAGGCGCCGCCATTCAGGAGTCCCGCCGCAAGAAAGCCGAGGAACAGAAAAAGCAGCAGGAAGGCAAGGAGGTGAAGCGGCAGTTCGTCAATTTCACCTTTTTCAAGCTCGACCCCGCGTTCCGCCGCCTGCCCAAGGAGGAGATCGACGCGGCGAAACAGGAGTTCCTCGATGTGCTGGAGGAGTTCGACGCCAATAACGAGATGATCCTGCTCAGTTATTCGATGGTCGGCATCCGCGCCGACGCCGAGATCATGCTGTGGCGCATCAGCTACGAGCTCGAGGCGTTCCAGCGCATGTCCACCCGGTTGTACAACACGAAGCTCGGCAAGTACCTCACCACCACCTATTCGTACCTGAGCCAGACCAAGCGCTCGATGTACCAGGACATGTTCAACCCGGAGCATGAAGAGGACCGCACCCACATCATCCCCGGCAAGGCCAAGTACCTGTTCATCTACCCCTTCGTGAAGAAAAGGGAGTGGTACCTGCTCACCCAGTTCACCCGCCAGGGCATCATGGACGAGCACATCTACGTCGGCAACAAGTACCCGTCGGTCAAGCTGAACACGACGTATTCGTTCGGCATCGACGATCACGAGTTCGTCGTCGCCTTCGAGACCGACTATCCCGAGGATTTTCTCGACCTGGTGCAGGAACTGAGGGAAACCGAGGGAAGCCGCTACGTGGAGAAGGACACGCCCATCTTCACCTGTGTCGCCATGTCTCTCGCCGACGCGGTGGACAGCCTGGGCATCTAGCTTTCGGGCATCAGCAGGCCGAGTGCGGTTTCCAGCCAGCGCTTCATATCCCGCCTGTGCACCACCTGGTCGATGAGGCCGTGGTCCAGCAGGAATTCCGCCGTCTGAAAGCCTTCCGGCAGCTTTTGCTGGATGGTCTGCTCGATGACGCGCGGGCCGGCGAAGCCGATCTGCGCGCCGGGTTCCGCGATGATGATATCCCCCAGCATGGCAAAACTCGCCGACACGCCGCCCGTGGTCGGGTCTGTGAGAATCGAGATGTAGGGCAGGCCCGCCTGCGCGAGCTTTTTAAGCGCGGATGAGGTTTTCGCCATCTGCATCAAGGACAGGATGCCTTCCTGCATGCGCGCTCCCCCCGAACAGCTGACGATGATGAGGGGGTGCCTGTTTGCAAGCGCACGTTCGATGGCGCGGGTGATTTTCTCGCCCACCACCGAGCCCATGCTGCCGCCCATGAACTCGAACTCGAAGATGCAGAACTCCACCCGGTGCCGGCCGATGTTGCCCGTGCCCGAGAGCAGGGCGTCGTGCGGGTAGCCTTTCTTGAGGGCGGCGCGCAGGCGGTCCTTGTATTTTTTCTGGTCCTTGAATTTGATCGGGTCCGCCGAGGCCATGCCGGCATCGGCTTCCTTGAAGGTGCCCGGATCGGTGAGCTGCACCACGCGCGAGCGCGCCTCGACGCGAAAATGCCTGTCGCACTTCGGGCAAACGCGCAGGTTTTTCTCCAGCTCGGCGATGTAGATCTGCTCCTTGCAGCCCTTGCATTCGCTCCACAGCGAGTCCGGCGAGGCTTTGGGCTTGAATTTATCGAACCAGGACATAATCGGTTGAATGGTCTATCAAAAAGGGTTTGGAATGGCCGCCGCCGGGTTATTTGGAACCGTGCTCGGCCACTTCTCCGTTGTCCGCCGCCGCCTCATGGGGTTTCTTGAGAAGCGGGCCGATGGGGCCGATGACGATGTAGGCGACGGTCACCAGGAACAGGGTGATGCGCGGGATCGTCGCGAACACGTAAAGAAACAGGATGACGAACAGGAAGCGCGAAAAGGCGACGCGTTTTTTGAACACGAATTTTTTCATCGCCGGGTACTTGATGTTGCTCACCATGAGAAACGCCAGGCAGTACATCACGATCACCATCACCACCGGGTCGATGCGGGTGGTGAACAGGTCCTCGAAGGCGATCACGATGGAGGCAGTGGCCGCCGCCGACGCGGGCGTCGGCAGGCCGATGAAATGGAGGCCGCGCACATCCGGCTTGGTGACGTTGAAGCGCGCTAGCCTAAGCGCGCTGCACAGCAGGAACAGGAAAGCGGCCATCCAGCCCAGGCGGCCGAAGGGCTTGAGCACCCAGGCGTAAACCAGGATCGCCGGCGCCACGCCGAAGGAGATGATGTCGGCGAGGGAATCGTACTGCACGCCGAAGGCGCTGGTGGTTTTTGTCAGCCTGGCTACGCGGCCGTCGAGCACGTCGAACACCATGGCGGTGACGATGGCCCACGCCGCGATCTCGTACTGCTCGCCGAGGGCGGCGATGATGGCGTAGAACCCGCAGAACACGTTGCCGGTGGTGAACAGGCTGGGCAAAATGTAGATGCCGCGCTTGAGGCGCATGTTTTTCATTTTCATGGCAGGTACCCCATGATGCTCGAGCCGCCTTTCAGCTTGTCGCCTAAGGCGATCTTGAGGGTGGATTCCGGGGGCAGGAACACATCCACCCGCGAACCGAAGCGGATGAGGCCGAAACGCTGGCCCTTCTCGACGCGGTCCCCCGGCTTGACCCAGCAGACGATGCGGCGGGCGATGAGCCCGGCGATCTGCTTGACCAGAACCTCCGATTCGCCGTCGCGGATGAGCAGGATGTTCTGCTCGTTATCCAGGGACGCCTTGTCGTTGAACGCGTTCATGAATTTGCCCGGGTTGTAGCGCGTCTCGGCGATGACGCCGCCCACCGGCACGCGGTTGACGTGCACGTTGAACACGTTCAGGAAGATGCTGATGCGGGTGAAGCTCTTCCCCATGAACGGGTCCTCCTCGGTGGTGATCTCCACCACCTTGCCGTCCGCCGGCGAGACGACGACCTTGGGCTCGCCGGGAATCTCGCGCTCCGGGTCGCGGAAGAAATACACCACGAACAGGAACAACAGCCCCGCCACCCCCGCCAGCCACTTCAGGCCGAACAGCATGAGGAGCAGGGTGAGGAGTCCTAGCGGCACGATGAACGGATAACCCTCCTTGGCAATCGGTATGCGCATGGAGAGGCTATTGCACCTTTTTGCCGACGAAGGGCATCATGCCGCGCAACTTTTCGCCCACCGCTTCGATCTGGTGGTTCGCGTCCTGCCTGAGGCGGGCGTTGAACACCGGCCGGTTGGCCTGGTTCTCCAGGATGAACTCGCGCGCGAACTCGCCGCTTTGAATCTCGCTCAGGATCTTTTTCATTTCCTTGCGTGTTTTGCCGGTGATGACGCGCGGGCCGCGGGTCACGTCGCCGTAGGCCGCGGTGGTGCTGATCGAGTAGCGCATGTTGCCGATGCCGCCCTCGTAGATGAGGTCGACGATCAGCTTGAGCTCGTGCAGGCATTCGAAGTAGGCCAGGTCCGGATTGTAGCCGGCTTCCACCAGGGTGTCGAAACCGGCGCGGATGAGCTCGGTGACGCCGCCGCAGAGCACCGCCTGTTCGCCGAACAGGTCGGTCTCGGTTTCTTCCTGGAACGAGGTCTCCAGCACGCCGGCGCGCGTTCCGCCGATGCCGCGGGCGTAGGCGAGCGCCACCTTGCGGGCGTTTTTCGTCACGTCCTGGTGAATCGCCATGAGGCAGGGCACGCCCGCGCCCTGCTCGTAGGTGCGGCGCACCAGGTGGCCGGGGCCCTTGGGGGCGATCATGAACACATCCACCGTGTTCGGCGGGACGATCTGGCCGAAATGGATGTTGAAGCCGTGGCCCCAGGCCAGCGCCATGCCCTTTTTCAGGTGCGGCTCGATGTCGCGCTCGTACATCGCCCGCTGCTTGTCGTCGGGGATGAGGATCATGACGATGTCCGCCTTTTTCACCGCGTCGGGCACCGTTTGCACGTTCAGGCCGTCTTTCTTGGCGCGGCTCCAGAAGGCGCTCTCCTTGCGCAGGCCGACAACCACCTCGACGCCGCTGTCCTGCAGGTTGCGGGCGTGTGCGTGGCCCTGGCTGCCGTAGCCGATGATGGCCACGGTCTTTTTCCGGATGATCTTGAGATCCGCGTCTTTATCGTAATAAATCTTGGACAAAACGGCCTCCTCCCTCTCTTCTTGTTAATTGATGGATTTCACGCCCCGGCTGACGGCGATCCGCCCCGAGCGCACCAGTTCCTTGATGCCGAGCGGCCTGAGCAGATCCAGGATGCCCTTGATCTTGCCCTCGCTGCCGGTGATTTCGATGGTGTACGTGCTCGGCCCGATGTCGACCACCTTGGCGCGGAATATCTCGACGATGCGCAAAATCTCCTCGCGGACGCGGGGCTCCGCGTTCATTTTGATCAGGATCAGCTCGCGGTCGACAAAATTTTCCTCGGTGAGATCGACGACTTTGATAACATCGACGAGCTTGTTGAGCTGCTTGGTGATCTGTTCGATTTTCTTGTCGTCGCCCAGGGTGACGATGGTCATCCTGGAGATGTTCGGGTCGTTGGTCTCGGCGACGTTCAGGCTCTCGATGTTGAAGCCGCGGCCGCTGAACAGGCCGGAAATGCGTGACAAAACGCCGAAGCGGTTGACTACCAGTACCGATATGGTGTGTTGCATGTGA
>QJWD01000049.1 GCA_003235465.1 Nitrospirota bacterium
TGATCACGCTGATCCTGGGCTGGGCGCTGATTCGCGGCCGCAAGTTTCATAACGGCTCGCTGGTGGTGGTGTCCGGCGTGCTGTTTCTTGTCAGCCTGTGTTCGCTCATGGCGATCAAGTTCGCGAGCGACCCGTTTTTTGGCAAGGCCATTCCGCCCGGAGGCATGACCGGCCGCGGGCTGGGCGGCTTTCTCACCCATTGGCTGAACACCATCGGCGCCACGTTGACGCTCGGCACCTGCCTGCTCATTTCCCTCATGACGATGACGCGGATATCCGCCAACGCCCTCATCGACGGCATGGGCCTGGCGGTGAAAACCGGCGTCAGAATGTCGGGCCGGGGCGCGATGCAGGTGAAGGAAGGGTTGAGCGAGGGCCTCGAACGCATGCGCCAGGAGCGCGCCGAACGCCAGCAGCAGATGGAATACGCAAGACCGAGCGCGCCGGTGATTGTGACTCCGGAGAGGATGCCCGAACCTGAAATCGAGGAGGAGCCCCCGGCGAGGAAGGAAGCGCCGCAGGCCTTCGTCATCGAGGAGGAAGCGGTGAAACCGGCGCGCGCCGGCAAATACAAGGTGCCGCCGATATCGCTTCTCGAAGAGCCGCCGCCGAAGGAGGATTCGAAACAGATCCGCGATGAGATCCTCGAGAGCAGCGGCATTCTCGAACAGAAGCTGGCGGATTTCGGCATTCAGGGCCGCGTGGTGCAGGTGCTTCCCGGACCCGTCATCACGCTGTATGAATTCGAACCCGCCCCGGGCGTCAAGGTCAGCCGCATCATCTCCCTGGCCGACGACCTGTCGCTTGCGATGCGCGCCACGAGCCTGCGCATCCTGGCCCCGGTTCCCGGCAAGTCGGTGGTCGGCATCGAGATTCCCAACAGCAAAAAGGAAACCGTCTTTTTCAAGGAAATCATCTCGTCGCGGGAATTCAAGGAGTCCCGATCCAAGCTGTGCCTCGCTATCGGCAAGGACAACATCGGCCAGCCCGTGGTGCAGGACCTGGCCACCATCCCGCACCTCTTGATGGCCGGTTCCACCGGTTCCGGCAAAAGCGTGGGCATGAATGCGATGATCTGCAGCATTCTCTTGAACGCCACCCCCGATGAAGTGAAGATGATCATGGTGGACCCGAAAATGCTGGAGCTTTCCATCTACGACGGCATCCCGCACCTCATCGCGCCTGTGGTGACCAATCCGAAAAAAGCCGCGGCGGCGTTGCAGTGGGCGGTATCCGAAATGGAGAGGCGCTACAAGCTGATGGCGGAAGCGGGGGTGCGCAACATCACCGGTTACAACGAGTTCGTGGATAAACTGGAGGAAGAACTCGAATACGAGGAGGAGGTGGAGGACGACGAGGAAGAAGCCGAAGCGCCACCCGAGCCGCCCAGCAAGCTGCCTTATGTCATCGTTCTCATCGACGAGCTGGCGGATCTCATGATGGTCGCCTCGAAGGGGGTGGAGGAGTCGCTCACCCGGCTCGCGCAAATGGCGCGCGCGGCGGGGATCCATCTCATCGTCGCCACCCAGCGGCCGTCGGTGGATGTGCTGACGGGAATCATCAAGGCCAATTTCCCGGCGCGCATCTCCTACAAGGTCACCTCGCGGGTGGATTCCAGGACCATTCTCGACTCGATGGGCGCCGACAAGCTTCTCGGTAAGGGCGACATGCTGTTTCTGCCGCCAGGGACTTCGCGCCTGCTCAGAATCCACGGCCCGTGGGTGAGCGATGCCGAGATCAAACGCATCGTCGATTTCATCAAGACGCAGAAAAAGCCCGAGTACCAGGAAGACATCTTCCAGGCCGCCGTGCAGGAGGAGCCCGCCGAGGGCGCGGAAGAGTTCGATGAAAAGTATGACGAGGCGGTGGCGCTCGTCGCCAAGGACCGCCAGGCCTCGATATCCTACGTGCAACGCCGGCTGCGCATCGGCTACAACCGGGCGGCGCGCATCATCGAAACCATGGAGAAGGAAGGGGTGGTCGGTCCCTCTGACGGGATCCGCCCCAGGGAGATTTATGTCAAGCCGATCCTGTTCGAGTAGCGCGCCCCTTCGCCTTGGGTGGTTTGCCATGCTTGCGCTGTTTCTGTTTCTGGCCGGGCCGGTGGAGGCGGGGTTTTACTCCTGGACCGATCAGGAAGGCCGCACCCATTACACCGATGACCCGTCGAACATCCCGGACGAGTACCGGCTGAACGACGGCGTCAAGAAACATGGCGACGCGCCCGGCGCGCCCGTTCCGCCCGTGCCAGAACCCGCCGTCGCAGGCAGCCCCGTGCACGTGGTGGAGCTGATCCAGGTTTCCGCCGGCAACTTTCTCGTCGACGTCGTTTTAAACGGAAAGGTCAAGGCCCGCCTGATGGTGGACACCGGCGCCTCGATGGTCATCTTGTCGAAGGAAATCGGCGAAAAACTCGGGTTCTCTTCCGACTCCTCCACCCCGGAACTCCCCACCATGACCGCCGGGGGATTGGTGTGGACGCCGATGACGGTGCTCAAATCCATGCGCGTCGGCGAGGCGGAGGCGACCTTCGTCGAAGCCGGGTTCAACGACCATATGATGGGCCTGGACGGCCTGCTTGGCATGAGCTTTCTTGGGGATTACCGCGTTGAAATGGACCAGCAGACTTCCAAAATGAAACTCAAGCCGCTGATGAAAAAAGGCGAGCCGCTTTGGGAAGGCAAGCCCGGAGCGTGGTGGCAAAGCCGCCTGAAAACCTACCGGCAAAGGGTCCGGGAAATCGACACCGGCGCCGGCCTGATGGAGCTCACCAACCACCCCGATGCGCAAAAGATCCGCAACCTGGTGCAGTATTACGAGGATATGGAAGCGGAGCTTTTGAAACGCGCCCGCCGCGCCGGGGTTCCGTCCCGCTTTCTGAACTGATTGCCTGTCGACCGGGGCGGCCGCTGCCAGAGTGAGCGTTCGCCCGAGGCCTGAAACCGCCGCCATGCCAGCCGACGCTTTGCCCATTCACCTAGCGTTCATGGGAGCGAGCAACCTCGCTCGCGGCTACCGAGCGCTTGCCGGTTCCCTTGGCCGCCGCCTGGCGCCGCATCCTGTCTCCTGTTACGCGGCGCTTGGGCCGGGGCGGGGTTATGTGGCCCCCGGCGGCCTCTGGAACATCGTCTACCCGCCCATCTCCGAGTGCGGCCTGGTGGACGCCCTCCGCCACCGGGTGATGCCGGGCTCGCGGCTCGTCGCGCTGCTTTCCGATATCGGTAACGACATCATGTACGACGTGCCGGCGGGCGATATCCTCGCCAGCGTGGAAAAAATCATCGACGATATTTCATGTCTGGATGGCAGCGTCGTGGTGACGCCGATTCCGCTCGACATCCGGCACGACGTCAGCGAGAAGGTGTTCCATATCCTGAGAAAGGCATTTTATCCCAGGAGCCAAGTGACCTACGATCAGGCCGAGCGCGCGGTGATCGAAATCAACCAGCGCCTGTTTTCGCTTCGCTCGCCACGGGTGCGGGTCATCGAGGGCATGGAGGCGTTTCGCGGTTTCGATAAAATTCATTACGCGGTGTTGAAGAACAGTGAGGCGTGGAGCCGCGTGGGCGAGGCCATGCTGGGATTGCTGGATGAGGGGGCCGGGCCGCCGCTTGCCATCGGGCAGGGGCGCATGATGCAATCCTTCTTTTGTAATATCGGACGCGTCATCTTCAGGGACGCGTGCGGGCTGGGCAGGCCCCCGGCGGATCTGTTTTGAGGGAGAGGCGATGAGCTGGTTGCTGGCGGCGGTGAGAACCCTGGCGGTGCTAGTCACCTACAGCGCCTTCGCCCTCCTCAGCCTGCCGGCGCTGGCGGTGAAACTCCTGTCGGAGAAATGTTACCTCAAGGTGCTCATGAGCCTCGTTGGCCTCTGGGGCCGCTCTTCCTGCTTCCTGTTCAACATCCATTCCCGCGATCTGGGAGAGGCCGCCCCGCCGCCAGCCAGCCTGGTGGTGGCCAACCATGTGGGCACGCCGGATATTTTTCTCTTGGCCAGCCGCTTTCCCGGGTTTTTCGTTTCCAAGGCTGAGATCGCCGACTGGCCCCTATTCAACCTGCTCGCGCGTCTCGGGCAAACGATATTTGTCGATCGCAGCCGCCGCCAACAGATCCAGTGGATCGTCTCCGCTATCGAGGCCAGGCTCGGGGAAGGATACAGCGTGGTGGTGTTCCCCGAGGGCGGGGCGAGCCGGGGGGAGGATGTGCTGCCGTTCAAGCCGTCGGTGTTCGAAGCTGCGATACGGGCCGGGCGGCCTGTCGTCCCGGTATCCATCGTCTATCACGACCGGCTGAGGCCAAGCGTTGCCTGCTGGAAGGACGAATCGTTCCTCGCCCACATCATCCGTCTGCTCAGGCACCCGCGCCTGGAGGCCACCTTGTTTGTCCACGAGCCGATAACGTCCACGGAAGACCGGCGCGCCCTGGCCCAGGCTGCATGGCAGGCGATTCGCGGGCGCTACTTAAGGGAGCGCCCTGGCGACGGCCCCGCGCTAAAATGACGCGGGCAGCCTATAAATAGGGCGTTGCCAAAAGTGCCCAGGGGCCGGGTGGCCCGGGCCAACCGGCGAAAGATTCGCGGGTTGATAATATGCCGGTGAAAGGTAATAATTGCAGGGTCCAAAAGCCAGCTCAAGGGAAAGGTTCGAGAATATGATTCATGCGTATAAGGAAAGCCGGCCGGTGATCGACGCCTCGGCGCTGATCGTCGACAGCGCCCAAGTGATTGGCGATGTGGTCATCGGCGAAGAAAGCAGCGTGTGGTTCAACGCCGTGATCCGAGGCGATGTCAACCACATCCGCATCGGCAAGCGCACCAACATTCAGGACGGTTCGGTTCTGCACGTGGCGCGTAAAAAACACCCGCTCGTCATCGGCGACGAGGTCACCGTCGGCCACGGCGTGATCTTGCACGCCTGCACCATCGGCTCGCGCTGTCTCATCGGCATGGGCGCCATCGTGATGGACGCCTCCGAGGTCGGCGACGACTGCATCGTCGGCGCCGGCGCCCTGGTGACGCCGAACACCCAAATCCCGCCGAGGAGCCTGGCTTTCGGGTCTCCCGCGCGCGTGGTCCGCAGCCTGACCGAAGAGGAGCTGCGTTCGGTGCGCGAGTCGGCGGCGAATTATGTCGCCGATATCGAGTCCTACCTCGATTGAAGCCGGGAGCAAAGACAAAGATGAGCCCGAACAGCGAGAGCGCGCCGGTTCGGTTTGCCGTTATCGGCGGCAGCGGCGCCTACCACCTGCTCGCGAGCGGCGCGCTCGGCGCATCCCGCAGGGCGGAAACACGGGCGACGCCGTTTGGCGACAGCGTGCCGCTGCACCGCTTTCGGGCCGGGGCGGAGGAGTTTATCTTTCTGTCCCGCCACGGCGAGCGCGATTATTCCCTCAGCGCGCCGTTTGTCAACTACCGTGCCAACATCTACGCCCTCAAGGCCTCGGGCGTGGAGCGCATCATTTCCTGGTCGGGTCCCGGCATCATCAACCCGGCTTTCAAGCCCGGCGATTTCGTCCTGCCCGATGACATCCTGGATGAGACGAGAAGCCGCGAGAGCACCTTCTTCAAGAACAGCGGCCTGGGTTTCATCCGCCAGAACGAGCCCTTCTGTCCAGAGCTGAGAGGCGCGCTGCACGAGGCGCTGCACAACACGGGCAAACAGCACGAGGAACGCGCGGTCTATGTGTGCACCGAGGGGCCACGCCTGGAATCTCCGGCGGAGATCCGCAAGTTTCGCATTCTCGGCGCGGACCTGGTGGGGATGACGCTGGCGCCGGAGGCTTTTCTCGCGCGCGAGCTGGAAATGTGCTATCAGCCGGTTTGTTACCTGACCAATTACGCCGAAGGGGTGGTGGCGAGGAAGTTCGAGAAGGGCCGTCTCTTCGAAGGCATGCAGACCGAGGAAGAAGGCGAGCGCGTCAATCAAGCGATCAGCCAGTTTCCCGAAATCATCGCCGCCGGCATGCAGGCGCTTGCGGGTGTGGGGAGAGGCTGCCAATGCAAGGACGCCATGAAACGCTACAAGGATAAAGGCATGATCGGCGGGGACTGGCGAACCTGGATCAAGGAACCCTGACCTTCTGCCCGTGCGTGGCCGGCCCCTTGGCCGTTCAGGGAAAAGCCCAGGAGATGGGTTCCTCGGGATAAACCAGTTCCTTCCTGTGAAATTTTTCCAGATACGGATTGGCCGGATCGGTATTTCTGATAAAAACCCGGGCGATGGGGTCTTCATAGATCTTCTGCCAGTTTTTCGCGTTTTCCAACCCGCGGTTCCGCTTGTTCATCAGGATGATATCGTGCGGATAGCGCTCGAGAACCTC
>QJWD01000162.1 GCA_003235465.1 Nitrospirota bacterium
TCGTAGTTCAGGATCACCCCGTCGTGCTCCATGGCGTTGATGAGCTTCCAGCCGTGGCTGCCCATGACATGCTGATAATAGTCGACCACTTCCTGGGCGTCGTTCCAGGCGGAGTAGTAGAGCCTCCCCACCTTGAGCGAGCCGCTGCCCGATTCGTAGATGAACGAGCGCGACCTGTCGAGGGTGAAACTACTGTGCACCGGCAGGTCGGTGAACGGGTAGGCCGAGCTCATGAGCTCCTCGGTGGTGTTGGCGCTTTCCTCGTTGCCGGCGGGCATGAGGGAACAGCCGCTCGCGATGCCGAGAGACAGGCAGGCGGCCAGGGCAATGTGAATCCAGCGGGGTGTTCGTTTCAAGACAGGTTCCTCCCAAAGTAAGAAAGCATTAATCCGAACAGGATCAGGGCCAGGCCGAGGAACCGGAGCGAACCGTCCTTGGCCAGGGGTATCTGTGCGGCGAATTTTTTGACCTTTGCGGGAAAGCAGAAATAGGGGATGCCCTCGAAAACCATCATCAATCCCAGGGCCGAAAGGAAAAGGCTCATTGTGGTGGACGACAGGGAAAAAGGATTCAAGAGCCCGGGAGCCACATGGTAGAAGCGCGAAACCCCTGGTTTGCAGGACGACGCCACCCGCGGGCCATGCGCCGACGCTGGGCCAATCACGCCTGTTTTGGCTAAAACTCTTGGGATCGTGGGGACGTGAGCAGGGTATCGGCCCGGTGAACCGGAAGGCGCCACCGCCTGACACCCTCAATTATCTGTAAACTGCCGGATGGAGTCAATAAAATATTGAAGAGATTTATTAAGCCTTGTCATGGAGCTTTTACCCATAATATAATGAGTATGTTCCCATTGCGCCTGGGGCCGGGTTTTGCCTGCTTTTAGCGGGTGGAACGAGGCCTGCGCCCGCTTTTCCGGCGGCGGGGCGCGCTGGAACCGCCCTTTATTTTATGGTCTGAACAGGCGCGATAAATTTTATCGGCGGGCGGCATTGCGCCGCTTGTTGCGCGCCGGCGCATTAAAACATTTTAATGCGCGGTTAATGTTTGTTTAATTGCTTCGGGGTACTCTTTTGTAGAGTTGCTGCCAGCGGGGAGGCCCCCGGTTTGGCGCTGATCCATTATTATATTATTGAAGCAGAGTGAGGAACCTTCATGAAACGTAATCATAGCGGGACGAGGGTGTTTGGCCGCCTGCGCGCGGTGTTGATGACGGTGCTTGCCGCCGTATTCCTGGCCCAGGGGCCGGCATTCGCCCTCAGCAGTGACTCCCAACCCCTGACCAGCAACATCTTCGTCGATATCGCTAAAAAGCAGAACCCCGCGGTGGTGAACGTGAGCACCAAGACGGCGCAGAGCGATCCGCTCAGCCGCATGCGCCCGCCGCCGCAGAACGGCCAGCCCGACCCGTTTCGGGATTTTTACGACCGCTTCTTTGGCGAAAGGGAGAACAACCAGCCGCGCCGAGGCATGGGTTCGGGCTTTATCATCGATAAGGACGGGCACATCCTGACCAATTATCACGTCATCGAAGGGGCCGACGAGATCGTCGTCCTGCTCGAGGACGACAAGGAGTACAACGCCACCCTCGTTGGCGCCGACCCGAAAACCGACATCGCCCTCATCAAAATCGAAGATAAGGATTCAAAGAACAAAGAGTTCCCCTTCCTGCAGATGGGAAATTCCGATCGCCTGGAGGTCGGCGAATGGGTGGTGGCCATCGGCAACCCCTTTGGCCTGAGCCACACGGTGACGGTGGGCGTGGTCAGCGCGCTCGGCCGCAGCATCGGCGCCGGGCCGTACGATGAATTCATCCAGACCGACGCCTCCATCAACCCCGGCAACAGCGGCGGCCCGCTGATCAATATCAAGGGCGAGGTGATCGGCATGAACACCGCCATCATCTCAGGCAACACCGGCGGCAACGTCGGCATCGGTTTCGCCATCCCCATCAACATCGCCAAGGGCATCCTGACCGACCTCAAGGAGAAGGGCGCGGTGACGCGCGGCTGGCTTGGCGTGATGATCCAGAAGATCACCCCTGAGCTCGCCAAATCGTTCGGCCTGAAGGACAGCGACGGCGCCCTGGTGGGCGACGTGATTCCCGGCGGCCCGGCGGAGAAGGCGGGCATCAAGCGCGGCGATGTGATCATCAGCTTCGACGGCCAGCCCATCAAGGAAATGGAAAACCTGCCGAAGATCGTCGCCGCCACGCCGCCCGACAAGAAGGTGGATGTGGATGTGATGCGTAACGGCAAGAAAAAGACCCTCAAGGTGCAGGTCGCCGTGCTCAAGGACGGTGAGCAGCCCGAGATCGCCAAGGCCGACCCGCTCGGCCTCAAGGTGCAGGACATCACGCCCGAAATCGCCCAGAGCCTGAAGCTGGAAGACAGCGACGGCGTGCTGGTGGCGGATGTGGCGGGCGGCGGCGCGGCCGCGGAATCGGGCATTCGCCGCGGCGACATCATCGCCGAAATCAACCGCTCGCCGGTGAAGAACCTGGCGGATTACGACCGCCTGACCGGGGATCTCAAGTCCGGCAGTTCGGTGCTGTTTCTGATCAAACGCGGAGGAACGACGATCTACATCGCCGTGAAAGTGGGCTGAGTTCCGCCGCCATTGTTTTTTCCATCCTGATTGAAAAACGGGCCGCCCCCTTTCGGGGGCGGCTTTTTCGCCCATGCCCCACCGCTTGCCGATAACCCTTTCGACCCTGCTAGCCGCCGGTCTCCTTTTCCTGGCCACCGCCGCCGGGGCCGGCGATGAAGCGGCGCGCAGGACGCCCCTGGTGCGCGCTGTCGAGAAGGCGAGCCCGGCGGTCGTCAACATCCACACCACCGAGGTGGCCAGGCAGACGCGAAGCCCGTTCGGCGGCCTGAGCGACGATTTCTTCGAGGGATTCTTTCGCGACTTTTTTCCGCCCAGCTCGCGAAGCCGGCGCAGCCTCGGCTCCGGCGTGCTCATCAACGGCGAGGGCTACATCCTCACCAACGAGCACGTCGTCGATAATGCCGCCAGCATCAAGGTCACCCTGAGCGACAAGCGGGAGTTCGACGGCCACCTCATCGGCGCGGATATCAAGTCCGACCTTGCGGTCATCAAGATCGATACCCGGCAGCCGCTGCCGCACCTGGAGATGGGCCGCTCCGACGACCTGATGATCGGCGAGAGCGTCATCGCCATCGGCAACCCCTTCGGCCTGCAGCATACCGTCACCACCGGCATCATCAGCGCGCTTAACCGCTCCATCCGCGGCGGCAAGGACCAGGTCTATCACGATTTCATTCAGGTCGACGCGTCGATCAATCCCGGCAACAGCGGCGGCCCGCTGCTCAACATCAACGGATCGCTGATCGGCATCAACACCGCCATCTATCAGAAGGCCGAGGGCATCGGCTTCGCCATCCCCATCGACAGCGCCAAGCGCATCGTCAACGACCTCATCAGCTACGGCAAGGTGCGGCGCGGCTGGACGGGGCTCTCGGTGCAGGACATGAGCGCCGACCTCATCGAGCATTTCAAGCTGAGCCGCCTGACCGGCGTGCTGGTCATCAAGGTGGTGCCCGGCAGCCCGGCGGACAAGGCGGGCATCCGCCGCGGCGACGTGCTGCTCACCATGGACAAGCACGAGATCGAAAACCGCACCCAGTTCCGCCAGCGTTTGGCGATGTACTCGGTGGGCAACCTCATCGAGTTCGCCGCCCTGCGGGACGGCAGGGAAAGCGCCCACCGCGTCAAGGTGAAGGCGCTGTCTGAGAAGGACGCCGCCTGGTTCGCGCGCGACTGGCTCGGCCTCGGCGTCACCGGCATCACGCAAAAGCTCATCCAGAAGCATCGTCTGCACACCCGCCAGGGTGTGATGGTGAACGACGTGTTGCCCGGCGGACCGGGAGGCGTGATCGGCATCGTCGAAGGCGACGTGATCCGCCAGATCAACCAGAAGAAGATCAAGGACGAGAAGGATTTCAACCAGGCCGTCCTCGATGCCGCTCACCTCGACAGCATCGTCCTGCTTGTCCAGCGCGGGCCCAACGGCTATTATGTGACCCTCGAACCTTGAAGGGAGGGGCCGCCCGTGCCCGCAAGCGAAGCGCGCGAAAAGCAAGAGCTGGAAAAACTCAGGCGGGACATCCACCGCCACGACCGCCTGTACTACGTCGACAACAGCCCCGAAATTTCCGACCACGAGTACGATGCGCTGTTCGCCCGCCTGCTTGCAATAGAGAAGCAGCATCCCGAATGGGCCAGTGCAGATTCCCCCAGCCAGCGCGTCGGCGGCAAGGTGAGCGAGAAGTTCGCTTCCGTGGCGCACCGCGTGCCCATGCTCAGCCTGGACAACACCTACAACATCCAGGAGCTGGAAGAATTTCACCAGCGCGTGGTGAAAGCCCTGGGCGGCGACGAGGATGTCGAATACGTCGTCGAACTCAAGATCGACGGCCTGGGCGTCACCCTGTCTTACGAAAACGGCGTGTTCATCCAGGGCGCGACGCGCGGCGACGGCAAGGAAGGTGAGGACATCACCGCCAACCTTAAAACCCTGCGCTCCATTCCGCTTAACCTCACCCGGCCGGAAACGCTCGAGGTGCGCGGCGAAGTGTACATGACGCACGCGGCCTTCGCCGCCCTCAACCGCGAGCGCGAGAAAGACGGAGAGGCGCTGTTCGCCAACCCGAGAAACGCCGCCGCCGGTTCCTTGCGCCTGCTCGATGCCGCCGTCACCGCCCGGCGCAGGCTCGACATCTTCATCTATAACCTCGTCCGGCAAAACGGCGCGCCGGTGAAAACCCACCACGAAGCCCTCGCCCACATGCAGGCGCTCGGCTTTCGCACCAACCCCGCCACCGCCCTCTGCAAGGGGTTCGCCGAAGTGCTGCCGCTCGTCGAAAAATGGCGCGAGGGCAAGGATGAGCTGCCTTACGACGTCGACGGCCTGGTGATCAAACTGAACGCACTCCGCCTTCAGGAAAAACTGGGCTCGACGAGCCGCCACCCGCGCTGGGCCGTCGCCTACAAGTACGAGGCCGAGCAGGCCGAAACCGACGTCACCGGCATCCTCTGCCAGGTCGGGCGCACCGGCTCCATCACCCCGGTGGCGGTGCTAACGCCCGTGTTTGTCTCCGGCTCCACGGTGAGCCGCGCCACCCTGCACAACGAAGACGAGATCAGGCGCAAGGACATCCGCATTGGCGACCGCGTGGTGATCGAAAAAGCCGGAGAGGTGATTCCCAAAGTCGTGCGCGTGGTGGAGGCGCCCGGCAAAAAGCGCGGTAAGCCGTTTCAGATGCCGAAAAACTGCCCGGACTGCAAAACCCCGCTGCACCGGCCGGAAGGCGAGGTCGTCTGGCGCTGCGTCAACAGCGCCTGCCCAGCGCAGTTGAAAGAGCGGCTCCTGCACTTCGCCTCGCGAAACGCCATGGACATAGACCACCTGGGCCCCGCCGTCATCGAGCAACTCACGGCGAGCGGCATGGTGAAGGATTATTCCGACCTGTACACGCTTAAGGATAAAGAGGACAAGTTGATGGCGCTGGATCGGCTGGCGGAAAAATCCGCCAGGAACCTGCTCGCCGCCATCGAGAAGAGCAAGCGCGCCGGCCTCTCGCGCCTGCTGTTCGGCCTCGGCATCCGCCACGTCGGCCAGCGGGCGGGGAAGCTGCTCGCCCGCGCCTTCGGCGACATGGACCACGTTATGCAGGCGAAATTCGAGGACCTCGAATCCCTCATGGAAATCGGCCCCACCATCGCCGAAAGCCTCATCGCGTTTTTCGAGCGCGAGGTCAATTGTGAGGAGATAGAACGCCTAAAGGCCCTGGGCGTCGCCATGAAAGACGAAGGCGGCCCGACAGGCGACAGGCTGAAAGGCAAGCAGTACGTCCTCACCGGCACGCTTGAGCACTTCTCCCGCGACAGCGCCAAGGACGCCATCGCCGCCTTGGGCGGCCGCGTCACCGGCAGCGTTTCGGAAAAGACCGACGCCGTCATCGCCGGCGACAAGCCCGGCTCCAAGCTCGACAAGGCCAACAAGCTTGGCATTCCCGTCTTGAGCGAGGAAGAGTTCAGGAAACTGCTGGAAGGTTGATAAATATTCTCCCCGTTGCGCGGGGGAGGTGTCCCGGGATTTGCTGGATGGTGCCGTCCCGATCTGAATTCCGGGTGTTATGGCTTAAAGAGCTTTTGCCAATCCTGGTTTTTAGCCAATTACCAAATAAAAGTTTATTTTCCTATGGCAACTTCATCCGGGCGTGTAATCGAATTTTTGAAAACTTTCTATATCTGTACATCCTGGATTCCCTCAGCTTTATTCT
>QJWD01000282.1 GCA_003235465.1 Nitrospirota bacterium
TGGCGGCCACTTGATGGTACCATGAAGCACCGGTAAAAACGACTGTAACAGAAGGTCCCCCGGGGCCCGGGGGCGCTTTCCCCGGGGCGTCCCGCCCGCGGCCCGGAAGATATTCAAAGGAGCGTCAGACAGGATATGGAAGCCTACCAGACCAGCACCGAGAACAAGGTAAAAATCATGCTCGATGAAGCAAATCTGGCATTTTGTGAAACCGCCGAACGTAAGGACAGCAAGGGCGACCGCCGCCTCGACGGTTCGGCCTGGGACCTCGGCCGCATGGACGGCGAATACGACGAGGACGATTACAACCGCATCCTGGAAATGGCCCTCACCGCCGCGAAAATCTGCGACGAACACCCGGGCCTCGAAGAGAAGACCTCCAACCTGTTTCAGTCGGTCAGCGCTGAAAACGCCGAGGAAATTCTGAAGCAGGTGATGGCCGATCCCGAGATCCGCGAACTGGCGAAAATTTCCGTGACCACGTTCCTGCTCAGGTTTCCCAACGTGCAGTCGTTCGTCAACAAGGGGCACCCGCTTGTGCTGGCGATGGACGAGTACATGCTCGAAAACGCCAACGCGCAAAACTGGCAGGACTATAAAAACATCGCCGAGGAATACAACTGGCTTTGATGCGTCGCACCCGCACGCTGTGACCTTCGCCGTGGACCGGCCCGATCATGCAGTTTCGCTATCAGCTCGACAAGAAAACCTTCAAGAATAAGAAGATCCCCGCCAAGAGGGCGCCGGGCGAGGAAAACATCTCCGCCGACCAGCGCGGCAACCACTCGTCGGAAGACGTCAGCCTGCTGAGCCTCGACAAGGACGCGAAGCGCAAACCCGAGGCCCCGAAGGAGGACAAGGCGGTTTCCCGGCGGGAGATATTTTCCTTCGGCCGCCTGAGCGATTTCGCCGACGCGGTGGAGGAAGAGGAGAAAAAGGCCGCCAAGGGCAAGGCCCCCGCCAGTGAGAAGGACGCCGGGGAGGAGGCGGAGAACGAGGACGCGGCCGAAAGCGGCGCCCCGCTCGCAGCCGAGGAGACCGGGGCGGCAAGCGAAGACATCGCCAGCAGCGACAAGGCGCCCGGGTTCTTCAAGCGCCTCGCCGGCAAGTTCAAAAGGAAACCCGAAACACCCACCACAGCCAGCGACGAAATCGAAACGCCCCCGACGGAAGAAACAAGCGCCGGCGAAAAGATCCCGGCGGCCGCCCCGATGGCGGAAACGGCGGGCTCCCGGCTCGACGCCTACCTGGCCGATTCGGAAGACGAGGGCGAGGTGGACCCGGAATACAGCCGCCGCAACCTGCTGCGCCAGGGCGTCCACTTCTTCGCCAAGCCCGCCCTCGAATCGGTGCAGAACAAGATCAACAAGGTCAACGACGCGGTGGACCGCATCACCAAGCGCGTCCCACTCATCCGGCCGCCCGGCGCGCTCTCCGAGCAGGCGTTCCTCAAGGCCTGCACGCGCTGCGACGAATGCGTCAACGCCTGCCCGAAGGACGCCATCGTGAAAGCGCCGAAGAGCATGGGCTTCCTCATCATGGGCACGCCGCTCATCGACCCCAAGAAGGTGCCCTGTGTGATGTGCGACGACCTGCCGTGCATCCCCGCCTGCCCCGACGGCGCGCTAAAACCCGTGACCAGCAAGTTCGACGTGAAAATGGGCTACGCCATCCTCGACAAGGCCAAGTGCCAGGCGTATGGCGACACCTTCTGCCAGCAATGCGTCATCGACTGCCCGATCCCCGGCGCCATCGACCAGGTCGGCGGCAAGCCGGTGATCAACCGGAAAGCCTGCACGGGCTGCGGCGTTTGCGTGCTTTCGTGCAGCACCGTCAACATCCCGGTGGCGATCAAGATCAAGCCGCAGATGGTCATCGAAAGCCAGATCCGCAAAAAGCGCCTGGAAAAGGAGCGCGCCCGCATCGAGGCTGAACGGAAGGCGGAGGCCGAACGGCAGGCGAACGAAGAGGATGGGGACGATACGCAGGCGGAAGGCTCCCCCGCCGAAGTGCCGGGCGGCGAGAAAACCTCCTGAGGCCCGGCCGCGCGCCAATTATGCCCTTGCAAGTCTCTGGATTTTTACGTATTTTAGAACCCTTTGCCGATACCCTGAACCCTCGTTTAAACCCACATGAGCAGCGAACTGAACCGAACCCACCACTGCGGTGAACTGTCCACCGCCGAGATCGGCAGCACCGTCACCCTGTGTGGCTGGGTGCACACCCGGCGCGACCACGGCGGCCTGATATTCATCGACCTGTGGGACAAGGAGGGCATCACCCAGGTGGTCCTCAACCCGCAGATCGACAAACTGGCGCACCAGAACGCCCAGTCGCTGCGCGGCAATTACGTCATCTCGGTGAGGGGCAAGGTGCGGGCGCGCCCCGACGGCATGGTGAACCCGAAGATCGCCACCGGCGAGATCGAGGTTTACGTCGACGACCTGGTCATCCTGAACGCCTCGAAGACGCCGCCGTTCTCCGGCTGGGAGGAGCAGGAGGTTTCCGAGGCGCTGCGCCTGCGCTACCGCTATCTCGACCTGCGCAGCGGCCCTTTGCAGAAAAACCTCAGGCAGCGCTACAAGATCACGCAGGTGGCGAGGGCGGTGCTCGAGCGGCACGGCTTCACCGAAGTGGAAACGCCGATGCTGACTAGGAGCACCCCCGAAGGCGCGCGCGACTACCTGGTGCCGAGCCGCGTCAACCCGCAGAAATTCTACGCCCTTCCGCAGTCGCCGCAGCTGTTCAAGCAGATTCTAATGGTCGCCGGGCTCGACCGCTATTTTCAGATCGTCAAATGCTTCCGCGACGAGGACCTGAGGCAGGACCGGCAGCCCGAGTTCACCCAGATCGACGTCGAGCTTGCCTTCGCCGACGAGGCGCTGATCTTCAGGCTGGTAGAGGAAATGATCAGCGAGATTTTCCGCGAGGTGCTGGGCGTGACGCTCGAAACCCCGTTCCCGGTGCTCCCCTACCAGGAAGCCATCGACCGCTTCGGCAGCGACAAGCCGGATCTCCGCTTCGGCATGGAGATCGTCGACCTCGGCGACGTGGTCGAGGGCACGAGCTTCAAGGTGTTCGCCGAGGTGCTGAAAACAGGCGGCCAGGTGCGCGCCCTCAACATCAAGAACAGCGCCGAGGCGCTGTCGCGCAAGATGCTCGACGATCTCACCGAACTCGCGCGCACCTACGGCGCGAAGGGCATGGCCTGGATCAAGATTCAGAAGGACGAGCTGCAATCGCCCATCACCAAGTTCTTCGAGAAGGACATGATCGACCGTCTGATCGAGCGCATGGGCGGCGAAACCGGCGACACCATCGTCTTCATCGCTGACAAGCCCAAGGTCGTCGCCGACGCGCTGGCGCACATCCGCCTCTCGGTCGGGCGCCAGCTGAAACGGGTGGACACGAGCCAGCCGCGCCTCGCCTGGATCACCGAATTCCCGCTCGTCGAATACGACGAAGAGGCCGGCCGCTACGTGGCCATGCACCACCCCTTCACCGCGCCGCTCGCCACCGACCCGGAGCAAATGAAAAGCGACCCGGCGTCGCTCTGCGCCCGCGCCTACGACCTGGTGCTAAACGGCAACGAGATCGGCGGCGGCAGCATTCGTATTCACCAGCGCGACGTGCAGAACCAGATGTTCGAGCTGCTCGGCATCGGCGCCGAGGAAGCGGAAGAGAAATTCGGCTTCCTGCTGGAGGCGCTGGAGTTCGGCGCGCCGCCGCACGGCGGCATCGCCTTCGGCCTCGACCGCATCGCCATGCTGCTTTCCGGCGCCGAATCCATCCGCGACGTCATCGCCTTCCCCAAAACCCAGAAGGCCACCTGCCTGATGACGCAGGCGCCCTCGCGCGTCGACCTCAAGCAACTCAAGGAACTGAAACTGAAGTACGACCTGTCCTGACCGGGCTTTTCGCCCGCCACCGGGCCCCACTCCGTTTCTGGCTGCGATCCGCCTGAGGCGGTTCTTGGCAGGCCATCTTCGTCTCAAGAAATCCGCAACGGTTCCGATAACGTGGGCGAAGCATGTTATTCACCCCTCGCGGGCGCGCCCCACTCCAAGCCGATGACCACCGCCGGTAAAATCACCTACGAACAATACAGCCCCGCAGGCGTTGGCGCGGGCCGCCTGCCTTTGGTGGAAAACCAGTCGGTGCTGGAGGTCGGCTTCGGTTCCGGCGAGCCGCTTTTCGCCCTCAGGGAACGCGGCAACCGGGTGTCCGGCGTCGACACGGGGCGGGACATCGTCGAACGCGCCCTGCAGGCGGCAAGGACCGAAGCGCCTCGCCGATACAAGCCCTTAGGCAGGCGGTGGACCAGAATCTCTCGCGGGTGGCCGCCATCCGAAGCCGCCTGCTGCACATCGACAGCCACCTCGCCCGCCACGCCGGCGATTTGCGCGAGGCCAAAAACCGCATCACCGACGCCGACCTCGCAGAGGAAACCGCGCAGTACCTCGCCAACGGCATCCGCGCCCGCGCCGCCGCTTCCACGTTCGTGCACGGCCTGCTCGTCCGCCAGCGGGCGGCGGAACTTCTCCTTAAGTTCGAAACCAATTAAAACCTGACCTGCCAGAACGGGGCGTATTGTTTTCGATGCAGGGCCGGAAACTGCGTCGCCTTCTGGCAAGGCCCGGGGGGATGGGCTATTTTATTCGGCGAGCTTCATGTCGGCGTGGGCCCAGGCTTTCTCGAAACGCGAGCGGACTTCGATGGCCGCCGCCTGTTTGCCCTGGGCATCGAGGCTCTTCATCAATCCGTGGAGGGACCAGCCGTTTTCCGGGTGGCGGGTGAGGTCGGCGGTGAAATACACCTCCGCTTCCTGGGCGCGGCCGGCTTTCAGCAGGGCTCGGCCCAGAACCTGGTTCATCGGCAGGTACCAGCTGTGCGGTTCGTCGTAGTAGAGGGCGTTCTCGATGCCGAGGCCGGCCCGGTAGTGCGTGAGCGCCTCGTCCACGCGGCCGCCCTGTTCGGCGATCTCCCCCGCCAGCAGGTGATGGGCGATCTTGAGCAGGTCGGTGACGGTGTTGGTCTCCCATATTTTGACGCTCGCAAGCTCCGGCTTGCCGATGAGGGACTCAAGCGCCACCCTTTCCTTCTCCGCCGCGGCCGGGTTTCCCTGCGCCACGAAGGCGCGGCCTCTTAGATGATGCCAAACGCCGAGTGGGTAGAGGAGGTCCGCCGGCGGCTCGGGCTCGCTAAGCCCCTCGTCCCAGCGGGCGAAGCGGGCCAGGGCGTAGAGCGGCGTCGCCCAGAAATGCTGCAGCGTACCGAAACCGGCCTCGCGCATTCGGTTTTCATCCACGCGCTGGCGCAGGCGGGTGGCTGCCTTCAGGGCATCGGCGCCGCGCCCCTCGAGGCTGTAGGTGGCCCACAGAAAGTGGTGGTTGTGCGGCATGTAGGCGAGCGGGTACAGGCCTTCTCTGGCGCATTCTGTCTGGTAGGCGTCGTCGGCGACGATGGCGCGCTCGTTGGCCACCGAGGCCTTGTGGTAAAGGCCGGTGCGGATGTAGGCGTGCGCCGGCATGTGCACCAGGTGGCCGGAGCCGGGCACCAGCTCGCCCAGCCTGTCGGCGTGCCTGACGGCGCGGTGCGGGTTCTTCGACGCCTCCACCGCGTGAATGTAGAGATGGATGGCGTGCGGGTGGTTCGGGTCTTTTTCGAGGACGGATTCCAAGGTCTCAACGACTTCCAGAATATGGTTCTTGGGCCTGCCGTCCGTC
The DNA here is from genome assembly GCA_003235465.1 of Nitrospirota bacterium. The sequence continues at coordinate 5,727 of QJWD01000282.1, forward strand.
GTCCAGTAATCCCAGGGGTTAAGATCCATCAGCGCTTCGGCGTACAGGACGGCGGCGTCGGCATCCTTGGGAAACTGTTTCCTGACGCCGGCCATGGCTTCGGCGTAGGCGAGGTCGAGGGCTTTTCTGTCCGCCTCTTTGCCGGCGCTGTAGCGCGAGGCGAGTGCCGCGATGAGGGCCTTTTCCCGCGCGCTTGCCGAGGTGGAAAGCGCGAGCGCCTTCTGCGCCGCTTCGTGTGCAAGTTCGGCGGACTCACCGCTCATCGGCGCGTTGATGTTGGGGCCGAGCACCAGCGCCTTGCCCCAGTAGCACATGGCGCAGGCGGGGTCGAGGCCCGCGGCTTTCTCGAACGCGCGCCCGGCTTCGTCGTGGTTGAAGCCGAAGGTGAGCGCCATGCCCTTGTCGAACAGGCGCTGGGATTCGGGTGAAGCGGTGGTGATGGGGTGATGGCCCTCGCCCAGGCTGCCGATGAGCAGGGCGGTGCAGCGGTCCTCGGCGGCGGCCGCCTGAACGAGCGCCAGGGACAGGACCACCGCCATGCCAATTCGCTTCATGGCAATCCTCGATGGGTAGCGGGTTTT
>QJWD01000075.1 GCA_003235465.1 Nitrospirota bacterium
AACAAGCTGCGGCCGCCGGCTTACAATCCGGCATCGGAAGTTCCGACAAGGGAAATCATGCAAGTCATCCACGCCCCCAGCCTGAACGCAAACGACCTGCCCTGGTTCAACACCCCGAAACCGCTCGACCTCCCCGATCTCAAGGGCAAGGTGACGGTGCTGGATTTCTGGACCTACTGCTGCATCAACTGCATCCACATCATTCCCACTCTGAAAAGGCTCGAGGCGAAGTTCGCCGACGACCTGGTGGTCATCGGCGTGCACAGCCCGAAATTTCCCGGCGAAAAGCGCACCGAAAACCTCGAGCAGGCCATCCGCCGCTACGAGATCGAACACCCCATCGTGCACGACAGGAATTTCACCATCTGGAAGAACTACACCGTCCGCGCCTGGCCGACGCTGGTGTTCATCGACCCCATGGGGTACATCATCGGCGAACTCGCCGGCGAGCCGGATGCCGATATTCTCGAAACCACCCTCGACAACCTGCTCATCGCGCTCAGGAAAAAGGACCTCCTGGAGGGCGGCGCCAGGGCGCTTTTCAAGCCCGTGCTTGCGGAAGAAGAGACCGCGCTCCGGTTTCCGGGGAAGGTCGCCTACAGCAAGAAGGACGACGCCTTCGCCATCGCCGATTGCAACCACAACCAGATCGTCATCGCGGACAGGCAGGGGAAAATCCTTCACCGCATCGGCCGTGGCCCAGCCGGGCAAAAGGACGGCGCTTTCGACGAGGCCGAGTTTTACCGGCCGCAGGGGCTCGCCTACCGGGACGGCATCGTCTGGGTGGCGGACACCGAGAACCACCTGCTGCGCAGGATCGATGTGGCGGCGGGCAGGATCTGCACCGTTTGCGGCACCGGACAGCAGGGTCACTTCCTCGCAGGCACCGGCCCCGCCCGCGAGGTGGCCATCAGCTCGCCGTGGGACGTGGCGCAGGACGAGAGCCGCCTGTATTTCGCTAACGCCGGCACCCATCAGATCGGCGTCTACGACATGGAGAAACTTCAGGCCGGGCTGTTCGCCGGCACCGGCCAGGAGGCGCTCGTCGACGGGGCGCTCCAGGAATCCGCCTTCGCCCAGCCGAGCGGCCTCTCGATCGAGGGCGGCAAGTTGTTTCTCGCCGACAGCGAAACCAGCGCCGTTCGCGCCATCGACCTTAACGGCGGCGGCGTCGAAACCTTCGTCGGCACCGGTCTGTTCGATTTCGGCGACAGGGACGGCCACCGCCAGGAAGCGCTTCTGCAGCACCCGCTGGGCGTACACGCAAAAAACGGCAGGGTTTACATCGCCGATGCCTACAATCATAAAATCCGCGTGCTCGACCTGGCCACGGGCCTGGTGAGCACCGTCAAGGCGTCGGTGGATATCGCCTGCGATGACGGCACCTGCGCAAGGCTTTGGGAGCCCGCGGGCGTGCTCGAACAGGGCGGCCGCCTGTACGTCTCCGACACCAACAACCACCGCATCCTCGAGATCGACCCGGCGGAGGGCTCAAGCCGCGTCTTTCTCGGCTGACCGGTGCCCGCCTTTTAAGGAGAATAAACTGGATGGACCCGATTCGTTACGGCTTCATGCAAACCATCGTCGACTTTGTCGAGAGCCTGCCGCCCTTATTGCAGCTCATCCTCGGCGTGTTCATCACCCTCGGCATCCTGAAGGTGATGATGTTGATCGCCGATTACATCGAGGACAAGCGCAAGCAGGACAATTAGGCGGCAGGGCCGAGCGCGGGGGTTTCGTCAGGCGCATCGAAAAAGAATCGAGAGCGGGACTCCGGCATCCGCTCACAGTTCGAACGCCATCAGGTCCTCGGCGAGCACGATTTCCCCGTCGTATTCGCGGGCGCACTCTTTTTTCGCGCGGGCGGGTTCCATCGAGGGGTAGAGATGGGTCAGGCACAGCTTTCGCGCGCGGGCTTCCTGGGCTATGCGACCGGCCGAAGCGGGCGTGAGATGGCTTTTCACCCCCGCCTCCTCGGGAAACGAGCATTCGAGGATCAAAAGATCGGCGTCCTTGCCAAGCTCGGCCATCGCCGGGCAGTAACCGGTGTCGCCCGATACCGCCACCACCTTTCCCGCTGGGCTTTCGAAACGGTAGGCGCGGCTCAAGTCGATATGCAGGACGCGCCGGCTCGTCACCCTGAGCGCGCCATGATGGCGGGTTTCCTCATCCTGCTCGATGAGGCGGATGGCGTAGGCCTCGGGAATAAGCCAGTGGCGAAACGCCGAGGTGAACCGTTCAAAAAAGTCCTCGAACCCAGGAGCCGCGATGATGTCGAGCGGCCTCGTCCTCGGCGTCATGCCGTATTTGGCGCTGAACAGGAACATGAGCAGATCGCACATGTGATCGGGATGGTGATGGGTGAAGAAGATGCGGTCGATGTCGTGCAGGGTGACGCCGAGGTTGAGCAACTGGCGCAGGTTGCCGTAGCCCAGGTCCACCAGGCTTAGCGAACCCTCCGAGGCGATGAGCAGGCCGGAGGAATTTTTCGTGAGCGATGGCTCCGAGGTGCCGGAACCGAGGATGGTGGCCTTCATGGCATCGGCGGGCGAATCCGGCCTCGCGGTCAGTAAGACACCTGGATGGCTTTCAGGATGGGGGCCTCGATAGCCCCCCAGGAGGCTTCGGGGGCCTTGGTCACGGTGATGAAATCGGCCATGAGGAACACCTGCCTGACGCCGTCGATGGCGAACAGCGCCTCCGCCACGGCTGAGCCCTTGGCGGCCTGGGCGTCGGCGTAGGTTTTGTGGCCGGAGTCGATGGCCTGGCGGTTGAGCGTGAACTTCATCGCGTTTTCATTCGGCGTGGTGGAAACGGTCACATTCAGTGTCATCAAACGATCTCCTGGTGGTGGCGGCCTCAAGCCCCGCCGCTGGCGGGGCGGAAGATGCCGAACGAGCTGGTGTAGCCGTGCAGGAACGTGGTGCCGCCCACCGGGCCGATCTCGCCGTTGCAGAAAAACCCGCCAAGGGGGATTTCCCCCAGCTTGTCGCGGAACATATCGGTATCGTGGTTGGCTGAGCCGTAGAGGTATTGCCCGCGCCCCAGGCATGAAAACAGGAGCGCCCCGCTCACGTTCTCGGCCTTGACCTCCGACCGGTAGCGGGTGAGAAGCATGTTCAGGTCCTCCGCCGACATGCTCTTGTCGCGCAGGTGAAATTGCACGAGCTGCCCCTCGCGCAGCATCGCGCCGATGGAGATCGCCCCGGTCTCCCTGTCCGCGCCCATCAGGTTGCGAATGAGAAAATCGCCCTGGGTGGGGTTGTCGTTGAACGGGTCCATCTCGATGCCGAGGAACAGCGAGGTCTGCATGAGCTTGCGGTCGTTCTCGCCCAGCGAATCGTGAAGCTCCTGCAGGACGTTCATGGGAACCGCGCCCTCCAGGCCCTGAAGCAGGGTGTTCTCGCAGCGCGTGATCTTCATCGGCCGGCCAATCGGCCGGCAGCCCTGCGCGACGATGGTGTCGACCTCGATATCGCCGCTAAGCGCAAGGCCGATCACCCCGCGCGTGTGGATCTTGTCGCCGAGGTAGAGCGCGTTGCCGCCCTGGGCGTGCGCGCCGCTCGCCAGGCCGCCCACCTTTTTGCTGTCGGGGTAGGCGAAATCGATGCCGGCGAGGAACTCCTCGCCGCGAAACGAAAACGGGTCGGCAAGAAATATGAAATGCGGGTTGTCTTCCTGCTTCACCCCCAGCCACTCGCGCCACACCGAAGGCGAGGTGTCCTGGTCGGGAAGATCGAGGGTGTCGGAATAGATCGGCTGAATCTTCACGCCGGGGAGGTACGCGGCGGTGAGGCTGATGGCGGGCTTGTGTTCCACTTCCTGGCCGCCGCCGATGATGCCGGCGCCCGAGCAGCCGAACAGGAGCCCCGGCCGCAACCATTCCTGAATCAGCCCGGGAATGCTTTCATAGTGCTGCTTGAAATTGGGGGAAACGAAGAGAACGGTGAGGTGCGGGTCCTTGCCGTCCAGCTGGTCGCGGATCGATCGCGCCGCCTGATCAACCGAGGTCTTCAGGTCTTCATCCTTGGCAATCGCCGATACCCATTTCATTCGCATCACTCCCGCTCGGATCAAACGTCAGGATGCACGTTTGCCCATTTGCATTTCCTCAACCCCTGTCAGGTACTCCACCACGTTTTCGGCAGCCTTGCCGCCATTCTGAATACAATCCGGGATGCCAATGCCTGTGTAGGCGCTGCCGGCGAGAAAAATCCCCGGCGCCCGGGCCATGTCCTTTTCAATGCCGGCGATCAGCCCGGCATGGCCGACATGGTATTGCACGTTGGACTTTCTGTAGTGAAAAACCCGGCTCAGCACCGGCTCCTGGACGATCCCCATGATATCACGAATTTCATCGAGAACCATCTGCCGCAGGCTGTCCTCGTCCTGCTCCGCGAGCGCCTGGTTTTTCGCCCCGCCGACAAAGCAGCGCAGCATCACGTGCCCCTCCGGGGCGCGGTGGGGGAATTTCGACGAGGTCCAGGTGCAGGCGAGAATCCTGCGCTTTTCGGCCCCCGGTACCACGAACCCGAAGCCCTTGAGCGGGTGCCCGAATCCTTCTCGGCGGTAACCCAGGGTCACCGTGGCGGTGGAAACGTAGGGTATGCGCCCGAGGCCGGCGGCGGCCTCGGGCGCCACCTCGCCCAAAAGGCGAGAGGCGATGCCCGCCGGCGTGGCCAGGATCACCGCGTCGGCGGTCAGGTTTTCGCCGCCTTCGAGATCCAGCCGCCAGCGCCCCTCGGCGGGGGACACCCGCTCGACCTTCACGCCGGAGCGAAACCTCACCGCCGGGGATTTCTCTTGAATCGCGTCCACCATTTCCGACAGGCCGTTTTCAAGCGTCATGAACAACGAGTACGGCGAGGCCCGGCGGCCCAGCATTTGCCTTTTCCGCGCCAGCATGCCGAGGATGAGCGAACGGTATTTGCGCTCGGTCTCAAAAAACATGGGGAAGGTGCTCTTGATGCTCATGGTCTCCGGGTCGCTGGCGTAAATGCCCGCCAGCATCGGTTCGGCCATTTTCGCGAGCGCTTCCTCACCCATCCTGCGGCGGACGAACGAGGCCAGGCTTTCATCCGCATCGTCGCCCTTGCCCCGAAGGATGAGGTCGAGCCCCATGCGGATCTTTCCCGGCCAGCTGAACAGGGGCGTCAGCACGAAGGGCATGAACTTGGTCGGGATCATCAGGCTGAGCCCGTCGGGCATGACCACGAGGCGGCCGCCGGTGTAGACGTAGGTGTTGGTGTTCGTCGGGTGGGTGCCCACCAGCTTGTCGCCGATGCCAAGCTTCTTGCACAGCTCGATGGCCTGCGGTTTTTGCGAGATGAACGAATCCGGCCCTTTTTCGATGACGAACCCGTCAACCCGCTCGGTGCCGATCTTGCCGCCAAACGCCGTACCGGCCTCGAGCACCGTGCATTCGAGCGCCCCGCCGCGTGCGATTTCTTCCTGAACGCGGTACGCCGCCGCCAGGCCCGCGATGCCGCCGCCTACGATGATAATTTTTTTCATTGCGCCATTATCGCAGGTTTGGTCACCGGGTGTAAACCGCTGATTTCCTGTGGCGGGCCAATCTTTTCAGGGGCAGGCGGGCTGGCTGCCGCCTGCGGCCGGCCGGCCCCGGGAATAGGTGCGCTCGACCAGGTTCTCGCCGAAACAGTAGAAAAGATCGCGGAAGTCTCCTGTCTTGAGGCGGAGGAAATCGGCGCGCTGGCCGGTTAGCAGGGCACCGAAATCGCGCTCAAGCCCTAGCGCCCTGGCCGCGCCCAGGGTGGCGGCGGCGAGCGCCTGGCCGGGGCTCAGCCGGTAGAGGGCGCTCGCCAGGTAGAGCGTCGTCTGCATATTGTACGAAGGCGCGCTGCCGGGGTTGAAATCGGTGGCGAGCGCCAGGGGGACGCCGGCGTCGATCATCGAATGCACGAGCGGCAGCTTTTTGCCGCCGAGGAAAAACGTCACCCCCGGCATCAGCACCGCCGTGCATCCGCCCAGTTTCATGGCATGGATGTCGCGCGGAGTGGCGTATTCCAGGTGATCGCAGCTCGTCGCCCCGAGCCTTGCCGCCTCGTAACAGCCGCCCTGGCGCGAAAGCTCTTCCACGTGCGCCCGCAACTGGTGAAAACCCACCAGCCGCGCGTGCAAAAACAGGCGCTTCAGGTGGTGGACGGAAAAAACGCCGCGCTCGCAGAAGATGTCCACCCCGTCGGCCAGTCCGCGAAAGCGGGGCAGCCAGTCCATCACCTGCTCGAAATATGCCTCTCGCGTTTGCCCGGCGGGCACGGCGTGCGCCCCCATGTAGGTGAGGA
>QJWD01000146.1 GCA_003235465.1 Nitrospirota bacterium
GCCTCACGGAAAGCCTCGGCACCGGCACCGCCACGCTCAAGCTCGACGCCCTCGACGAGGCCGATCTGGTGTTTCTCGTCGGCGCCAACCCTGCCTCCAACCACCCGCGCTTCATGCGCGTCTTGATGCAGGTCCGGCGGCGCGGCGGCAGGGTGATCGTGGTGAACCCGGCGCGTGAGCGGGGGCTCGAAAACTTCTCGGTGCCTTCGGACCTGTTCAGCCTCCTCATGGGCTCGCCCATCGCCAGCACCTACCTGCAACCGAACATCGGCGGCGACATCGCCCTGTTCAAGGGCATCGCCAAGGCGCTGATCGAATCCGGCGAGGCGGTCCTCGACCAGGGCTTCATCGATGACCACACCGAGGGCTTCGAAGCCTACAAGGCCAACCTGAAGCGCACCACCTGGAAAAGCCTGGAGAAGAGTTCCGGCATCCCGCAGAAGGAGATGGAGCAGGTGGCGCGCCAGTACGCGCGCTCGAAAAACGCGGTGTTCGCCTGGGCCATGGGCGTCACGCACCACGCCCACGGCGTCGGCAACGTGCAGTCCATCGTCAACCTGGCGCTGCTCCGCGGCATGGTGGTGCGGCCGGGCGCGGGGCTGTTGCCGCTTCGCGGCCACAGCAACGTGCAGGGCATCGGCTCCGTCGGCTTCACCCCGGAGCTGAAAAAGGCGGTGATCGACAACCTCGCGAGCAAGTTCAACGTCGAAGTGCCAGAGGCGAAGGGGCTGGACACCCTCGCCTGCATGGAGGGCATGAAGGCGGGAAATTTCGATGTGGCGTGGAACCTGGGCGGCAACCTGTACGGCTCCAACCCCGATTCGGATTTCGCCCGCGAGGCGTTCAAGAACCTCGGCTGCGTGCTGTACATGAACACCACCCTGAACCAGGGGCATTTTCATGGCACGGGAAAAACCACGCTGATACTACCCGTGCTGCCGCGCGACGAGGAACCCGAGCCGACCACCCAGGAGAGCATGTTCAACTACGTGCGCATGAGCGAGGGCGGCCCGGCGCGCCACGCGGGGCCAAGGAGCGAAGTCGAGGTCATCGCCGAGATCGCCTGGCGCACCCTGGCCGATGGGCCGGTGGATTGGCTGAGGCTCCGCCACGCGCCGGCCATCAGGCAATGGATCGGCGAGGTGGTGCCGGGTTTCGGCCGCATCAAGACCATCGACGAAAGCCGCGAGGAATTCCACATCGAGGGCCGCATCCTGACCGGCGCCGCGTTCCCGACGGCAAGCGGCCGCGCGGCCTTCACCGTGTGCGCGCTGCCGCGCATCGCCGCGGGCAACGCCGCCAAAATGAAATTTCAATTGATGACCGTGCGCTCCGAGGGCCAGTTCAACACCGTGGTGTACGAAAACGAGGACCGCTACCGCGGCGTCAGCCAGCGCAACGTGGTGCTGATGAACCCCGAGGACATGGCCCAGGCCGGCCTTGCCGAGGGCGAGCGGGTTTCAGTGACAAGCGACACGGGGGAACTTGCCAACCAGCGGCTGCACCCCTTTCCCATCAAGCCGGGCAACATCATGATGTATTACCCGGAAGCCAACGTGCTGGTGCCAAGGCGCATCGACCCGAAATCGAAGACCCCGTCCTTCAAGTCCGTTCCGGTCACGCTCTGTAAATCCGCCTGAGCGCTTACGCGGCCTCAGGGCCCCGGCCGGCATTCAGGCGGCGCTCGGCAAGGCTCTTGGTTTTGTCTCGTATGGTGGATTCGTGGCTGGCGATGAGGATCTCGAGGATCTGCCTGCGGCTGTGGGGGATGGTGTGCTCCTCGCCGTCGAAGCGGTAGGTGAACAGGGCCTCCGGTTCGATCGTCTCTCCCTCGCCGGGGCGGTCGCTCAGGATGGCCTCGGTGCGGTCGATCAGCATCTGCCGGTTCAGAGGCTTGATGAGGTAGGAATCGGCCCCGGCGGTGAGCCCGTTCAACAAGTACTTCACATCCCAGAGCGCCGTGACCAGAAGCACCGGGACGTCCCTCGCCTCATTTTTAACCGCCTGGCACAGCTCAAACCCGCTCATCCCCGGCATGGACACATCGCTGATCACCAGGCTCGGTTTCTCCTCGCGGAGGCGAGCAATGGCGTCTTCGCCGGTTTCGGCAACCGCCACACGGTGGCCTCCCTTTTCCAGGGTGTGGCGCAAGAGCTCCCTTTGATCTTTGCAGTCGTCGACGACCAGGATATACCCCTGGCTGGTATGGCGGCTAGGACACATTCTTTTAGTGCTCAATCTCTTTCGGGCCGGTTCCTGTTTCAAGGTGCCTTCGGCTTGAGGCCGGTTTCCGGGGCCTCATTCGGCGGGGTTCCGTGTCGGTGGGCCGGCTCCGCCCACCTTTCACTCCGCGCCCCGTTGGCCCCTTGTTGCAGCTTATCGTACACGCCCTGTTTCGCGATAAGACGACGGGGCTGCAACGGTTGGGTCAAATACCGGCGGTTTCAATTCTTGCCGATATCCGCCGCGCGCTGGCCGCCGAGGTTCATCGCCGGGTCCGCGCCCGCCAGGAATCCCTCGAGGTGCGCCTTCTTCTGCGGGTCGCCATGCAGGCACACGCGGATGAAGCGCTCGACCATCTCGCGCATTTTCTGATCGCGCAGGGCCGGCATCGCGTCCTTGTCTTCCGACGGCCGGGATGCGGCGCTGCTCACCACCTCGTCGCTCCTCAGCACCGGGCCCATGCCGGTCAGAAGCCAGTAGATGTTGATGTCCGCATAAAGGCAGAGGTTGGCCAGCGTGGTGGCGGAAGGCAGCGATTTGTCGTTCTCGAGGTCGGACAGGGACCCCTGCGACACATGAATCTTCGAGGACAGCTCGACAAGCTTCATGGACGACGATTTGCGCCAGCCGCGAAGCCGCTTGCCCACCGTCATCATCTCCTGGCCATTGTCCGTCCTCGATCCATTTTCAGCGTGATAATTCTGTCTCTCTCTCATCGGGCTTCTCTCTTTAAAATTGTTGCAGGTTGAAAGAAGCGGAAAGTTGCCCCTCCGCCCTCATTTGGCAGGACCTCCCCCGCGCTAAGCCCCCGAACCGGGGACGGGCCTAAAAATCAAGCCTCATGAGAGCGTAATTTAGAGAGAAATTATCAAGGAAAGATCAAGTGGATGTTACGCTTTTGCAACAACATTCAAGCCCCGGCCGGGGCTTTCGAGGCGCAGGGAAGGCGCCTGGCAGGCAGGAGGGGCCGGCTCGCGGGCCCGGGTGGGCCCAGGCCTCCGGCAAGGCGGCGTTTCGCCGCCCGGGGGACGATCAGCCTGAATCAGTGCATATCCTGAAAACGGTAGCCCACGCCGCGCACGGTCTGGATATAGGGGCCGGCTTCCTTGAGCTTCGAGCGCAGGCGCTGGATGTGCGTGTCGATGGTGCGGGAAAACACGCCGTCACCGTATTCCCAGATCTGCTCGAGCAACAAATCGCGCGATTTGATCTTGCCCGGGCTGTCGATGAGGTGCGTGAGCAGCTTGAACTCGGTGAGCGTCAGCTGGATCGGCTTGTTCTTCACCGCGACTTCGTGGTTTGCGAGGTCCACCCTGAGGCAGCCGATCTCGTAGGAATCCCTCGCCTTCGCCGGCTTGTCGTAGGCGCGCTTCAGGATGCTCTTGATGCGCAGGATCAACTCGCGGGTATTGAACGGTTTTGTGATGTAATCGTCGGCACCGAACTCGAGGCCGAGAATGCGGTCGATCTCCTCGCCGCGGGCGGTGAGCAGGATCACCGGGATGGATTTCGTCTTCTCGTCGGAGCGCAGCTTCTTGCACGCTTCCATGCCGTCCATGTTCGGCATGTTGACGTCCATGACCACTAGATCGGGCTGCTTCCTTTGGATTTCTTCCAGCGCCGCCTTGCCGTTCTTCGCGACGTAAACGTTGAACTCTTCCTTCTTGAGCTTCACCTCGAGCGCCGCCAGCAAATCCTGATCGTCATCAACCAGCAGAATATTCTTTTTCATCCAACGCACCTCGAAAAAAGGTTTATTACAGTAATAATTAATGTTATTTATTTAAGCGTTTTTTAGCCCCGCTGTTCATAGCAATCCCCGTTCATTGAAAAAATCCACGCAGTCGCCGGCAATCCAGCCCACCTCGCCCTCGAGGCCGTGGTCGGCGTCGAGTTCCTGGAGGCCAACCCAGGGCCGGGCGCGGGCGTATTCCCGCGACTCCGCCACCGGCACCGTGTCGTCGTGCCTGCCGTGCACGATGCGCGTTGGCACCGGCCGCGAAAGCGGCCGCTTCTCCCAGCTCTCGGCGTCGCTGAACAAGCCGCTGGACAGCGTCACTTCCTCGTTCGCGCCGTAATGGAACACCCGAATCGTATCGGGCATCTCCCTTTTCTCCCGCCAGCCCATCTTTTCCCGCCAGCGCCTGAGGAAGTTGAACCCCGGCGCCATGAGGTAAAGCGCTTCGACTTCGGGCCGCCGCTCGCCGACCAGGGCGGCGAGATAACCGCCCATGCTGCTGCCGATCAACCCGAAGCGCCGGCTCGGATGGCGGTCGATCAACGCCTCGACCACCGCCACCTGCCTCGTGACGCTGAGATGCATGAAATCCCCCGCCGCAAGGTCGGGAATCAGCAGTTCCCTTGATATCGCGGCAAACCGCTCGCGAAACACCCTCGCTTTCGCCGAGCCCGGGCTCGAGGCGAAGCCGTGCAGGTAAATGAACCCCGGCGTTTCCGGCACCCAGCTCATGCGGCCCGGCCCTGCTCGAGGCCCAAAATCACCGGTTTCATTTTCAACAGCAGCAGGAGCCCCGGCAAGGCGGCGAGAAACGTCAGAAGAAAAAATACCGCCCAGCCGAATTCCTTCGCCAGCACCCCCGACGCCGGCCCCGCGTACACCGAACCGATGGCCGCCAGCGCCGAAAGCAGCGCGTACTGCGTGGCGGTGAAGCGGTGATCGCAAAGCGCCATCAAAAACGCGACGAATGACGCGGTGCCCATGCCGCCGGACAGGTTCTCGAAACCGACGGCGAACACCATGAGCGCGTAACTCTTGCCCGCGAGCGCCAGCACCATGAACGACAGGTTCGACACCGCCTGCAACACGCCGAAGGCCATGAGCGAGCGGTACAGCCCCATGCGGGCGAACAGCACGCCGCCGAATAATGCCCCGGCGATGGTGGCCGCGAGGCCGAGGCCCTTGTTGATGAGGCCGACCTCCGACAGCGAAAAACCCGGCCCGCGCAACAAAAACGCCGTCGTCAGGCTGCCCGCGAACGCGTCTCCCAGTTTATAAAGAACGATGAGCCCCAAAAGCACCCAGGCTCCCTTGCGCCCGAAAAACTCCTTGAGCGGCCCGACCACCGCTTCCTCCAGCGTCGCCGGTGGCTTAACACGCTCCTCGGGCTCCGGCCCGGCAAGCGTCGCGGCGATGCCGACGGTCATCAGCCCGGCCATGATCAAATACGTCATCCGCCAGCCGATGCTCTCCGCCATCACCAGCGCCAGCGCGCCGGAAACAAGCATGGCGATGCGGTAGCCGGTGACGAACACCGCCGCGCCCGCCCCGCGCTCGGGCTCCTTAAGCACATCGGTGCGGTAGGCGTCGGCGACGATATCTTGCGATGCCGAAAGCGTGGCGACGATCAGCGCGAACAGCGCCATCGCCACTGGGGCGCGCGCCGGATCGGTGGCGCTCATCGCCGCGATGAACACCATCAGCCCGCATTGAAACAACAGAATCCAGCCGCGCCGGCGGCCCAGCCACGGCGGCACGAAGCGGTCGAGAACGGGCGCCCACAAAAACTTCAGCGTGTACGGCATGGCCACCAGCGAAAACAGGCCGATGGTGGCAAGATCGATATTTTCCACCGCCATCCACGCCTGCAACGTGCCCCGGCTAAGGGCAAGTGGCAGCCCCGACGCCATCCCCAGAAACGCCACCACGCCGATCCTGCGATTGAGAAGTTCCTTGAGGGTGGCCGCTTGGGCGCGCGTCTCATTCATAGTTTGATATCCTATAATAACCTATATTTCAATAAGTTAAAAGAGTTTTGTTACAATTTGACTGAGCCCTGAGAAGACGCGGAAGGGGCGGATTTTCAGACCTTCTCGCGCCCCCGCCCGGCTCCCTGCCCTGGCGGCGGGCAAATTATTTTGCCCGCCGCATGCCAAATCGCCGCCGCCAGGCCGGGCGTGGGCAAAAATACCCCACCGGCCCCGGCAACATTTCACCGGCCTCATGAACCCCCGCCCAGGGGAGAGCCGAATAACCCTTTATTTACTCCCACCCAACCTTTATAATATTGATAATTAAACATTTGAGCCATCCTGGCCAAATGGGCCAGCCACC
>QJWD01000251.1 GCA_003235465.1 Nitrospirota bacterium
CAACACCTTGAAGAAAATGGTGGGGAAGAATTTCATCATCAAGGCGTCGGTGGGCCACCTCAAGGACCTGCCGAAAAAGAAGCTGGGTGTGGATGTCGATAACCGCTTCAACCCCGAGTACATCACCATCCGCGGCAAGGGGAAAATCCTGAGCGAGCTGAAGGCGGCGGCCAAGAAGGTGGACGAAATTTTCCTCGCCCCCGACCCGGATCGCGAGGGCGAGGCCATCGCCCACCATATCGGCAACGAGATCGCCCGTTTCACCAAGGGCAAGATCTACCGCGTGATGTTCAACGAAATCACGAAAAAGGCGGTGCAGGAGGCGCTCCAGCACCCGACGGAACTGAACCAGAACAAGGTCAACGCGCAGCAGGCGAGGCGCATCCTCGACCGGCTGGTGGGATACAAGATCAGCCCCCTCTTGTGGGCCAAGGTGCGCCGGGGCCTGAGCGCCGGGCGGGTGCAGTCGGTGGCGCTTCGCATCGTTTGCGACCGCGAGCGCGAGATTCAGGCGTTTCAGGCGCGCGAGTACTGGAGCATCACCCTCAACCTGGAAGGCCACACGCCGCCGCTGTTCGACGCCAAGCTGATCAAGGTCGACGGCGAGAAGAGCGACGTCCCCGACCAGGCCACCGCCGACAGCATCACCGCCGAGGTCAAGGGCCAAAGCCCGGTGCTCACGAGCGTGGTCAAGAAGGAAAGGAAGCGCAACCCCTCGCCGCCGTTCATCACCAGCACCCTGCAGCAGGAGGCGTCGCGCAAGCTCAATTTCCCGCCGAAGAAGACGATGATGCTGGCGCAGCGCCTGTACGAGGGGCAGTCGCTCGGCGAGCGCGGCACCGTGGGCCTCATCACCTACATGCGAACCGACTCCGTCCGCCTGTCCGACGAGGCGCTCGGCCAGGTGCGGGCGTACATCCCGGAAAAATACGGCGCCGAGTACCTTCCCGAGAAGCCCAATTTCTACAAGAGCAAGAAATCGGCGCAGGAAGCGCACGAGGCCATCCGCCCCACCGACGTGCTGCTCGAGCCCACCCTGGTCAAGGAATACCTGGAAAAGGACCTGTTCAACCTGTACCAGCTCATCTGGTCGCGCTTCGTGTCCTGCCAGATGGTGCCCTCGGTGAGCGACACCACCCAGTTCGACATCCAGGCGGGGCGCTTCCTGTTCCGCGCCAACGGCTCCATCCTCAAGTTCGCCGGTTTCATGAAGGTGTATGTCGAAAGCACCGATGACAAGGACGACGGCAAGGAGGATGAAACCGCCACGCGCGATGGCGATCGGGTGCTGCCGCCCTTGGAAAAGGGCGAAACCTTGAAGCTCCACGGCGTGACGCCGGAACAGCATTTCACCCAGCCGCCGCCGCGCTTCACCGAAGCCCTCCTGGTCAAGGAACTGGAGGACCAGGGCGTCGGCCGGCCGAGCACTTACGCGTCGATCATCAGCGTCATCAAGGACCGGGACTACATCCGCTCCGAGGAGCGGCGGCTGTTGCCCTCGGAACTGGGTTTCCTCGTCTCCGACATGCTGGTGGAAAATTTCCCCGATATCATGACCACCGAATTCACCGCCAAGATGGAGGACCAGCTCGACCAGATCGAAGAGGGCCAGATGGACTGGGTGGATGCGCTCAATTCGTTCTACGATCCCTTCAAGATCGACCTGGAGCAGGCGGAAAAGAAGATGAAGGACATGAAAAAGCAGGTCGAGGCCACCGACGAGGTGTGCGAGAACTGCGGCAAGCCGATGGTCATCAAGTGGGGCCGCTTCGGCAAGTTCATGGCCTGTTCCGGTTACCCCGAATGCAAGACCACCCGCGACCTCGGCGAGGACGGCAAGGAAGCCCCGGCCGCCGAAGCGGAGAACGTGGAAGGCACCTGCGATAAGTGCGATTCGCCGCTCATCATCAAGCGCGGCCGCTTCGGCAAGTTCATCGCCTGCTCGAATTACCCGGAGTGCAAGTTCACCAAGGCCATCGGCCTCGGCGTGCCCTGCCCGGAGGAGGGCTGCGAGGGCGAGGTAGCGCCCCGGCGCACGAAAAAGGGCCGCACCTTTTACGGGTGCAGCAAATACCCCGACTGCCGGTTCACCTCATGGGACAAGCCCGTGGCCGAGGCCTGCCCGGAATGCGACTGCACCTACATGGTGGAGAAGTGGAAAAAGGATGAAGGGTCCACCCTCGTCTGCCCGAAGTGCGGCCACAAGAAAGCCAACGCCGCGGCATGAGGGTGAATAAGTTTCTCACCGTGGTCGGCGGTGGCCTGGCGGGTTCGGAGGCGGCCTGGCAGGCGGCGGAACGCGGGATTCCCGTGGTTCTGTACGAAATGCGCCAGACCGTGCCCACCCCGGTGCACAAGACCGACGGCCTGGCGGAACTGGTGTGCAGCAACTCCCTCGGCAGCAACCACCCCGGCAGCGCGCCCAGCCTGCTCAAGAACGAACTGAGGCGCATGCAGTCCCTCGTCATGGCGGCGGCGGATCTTCACGCGGTGCCGGCGGGAGCGGCACTGGCGGTGGACCGGGAGCAGTTTTCCAGGGAAATCACCCGCCGCATCGAAGCCCACCCCAACATCACGCTGAGGCGCGAGGAAGTGCGGGAGATCCCCGAAGCGCCGGCGATTCTCGCCACCGGCCCGCTCACCTCGGAAAGTTTGTCTCAGGCCATCTCGGGGCTGGTGGGGCAGGAGTACCTGTATTTTTACGACGCCCTGTCGCCCATCGTCGACGCCGCCACCATCGATTACGACAAGGCCTTTTTCGCCTCGCGTTACGGCAAGGGTGGCGACGATTATCTCAATTGCCCGATGGACCGCGAAACCTACCGCCGCTTCGTGCAGGCGGTGATCGACGCGGAGAAGGTGCCCTTCGCGCGCCATGAGAAGCCGATTTATTTCGAGGGCTGCATGCCCATCGAGGAGCTGGCCGCGCGCGGCGAAAAAACCCTCGCCTTCGGCCCGATGAAGCCCGTCGGCCTGCCCGATCCGAAAACCGGCAAGGTGGCGCACGCGGTGGTGCAGCTTCGGCGGGAGAACCGGGAGGGAACGGCGTACAACCTGGTGGGGTTTCAGACCAAACTTAAATACCCGGAACAGAAGCGGGTGTTTTCGATGATCCCCGGCCTGGAAAACGCCGAATTCTTCCGCTTCGGCGCCATCCACCGCAACACCTTCCTGAACGCGCCCAGCCTGCTTACGCGGGAGCTCGATCTGATCAACCGGCCGGGGGTGTACTTCGCCGGGCAGATCATCGGTGTGGAGGGGTATCTCGAATCGACGGCGATGGGGATGCTGGCGGGGCTCAGTGCGGCCGGCCGGCTTCTCGGCGAGAGCTTTTCCGTGCCGCCGAGGGACACCGCCCTGGGGGCGCTGGTGAGTTACGTCACCGAGCGGCGGCCGGGGGCGTTCCAGCCGATGAATATCAACTTCGGCCTGTTCAACGGCCAGGACATGAAGATCCGCGACAAGCAGGAGCGCAACCGCAGGATCTCGGAAAACGCCCTCGCCAGCCTGTCGCGTTGGCGGGAGGCGCCGCCGGTGGATTCGGCGGTTTAGGCGCCCGCCTTGAACGCGGCCTCAACCTGCTTGAAGTCGCAATCTCCCGTGAACACCTTGTAGACCCCGTCCTGATTGAGGGTGATCATCTCGTCCTTGATGGCCTGGGCGAGAACCTTGTCCTCCGCCGCGCCCGAGGCGATGAGCGCCTTCATCTCGGCCGTCACCACCAGGACCTCTTGCAGCTGGGTTTTCTCGCCGTAGCCCGAGAACAGGCACTTCTTGCACCCCACCGGTTTCTTGAACATCAGCTTGTCGTTGTACTCCACCCCGAGCTCGGGAAAATATTTTTTGCCGTAGAAATCGGCGAGCTGGTCGAACTCCTGCTGGGTGGGGTGGTAATCCTCCTTGCAGTCGGGGCAGAGGGCGGTCACCTGCTTGAGCGCCACCACCATGGTGAGGGATTCGGCGAGCTTCGTGTTGTCAGCTTTAAGCGCATCCCTGAGCGTGGCCAGGGTTCCCGTCGCCGTGTTGGCCTGGACCGCGGAAAGCACGAGGTGATTTCCCGCGCTCTCCATGCCGGCGTTCAGGGTTTCGCCGTCCGGCAGGTCTCCCACCATGATGACGTCGGGCGAGCCCATCGCCAGCATCTTGAGGGCGCTGGCGAAATTGAGGCCGCTCTCCGGGCTGATGAGAAGCTGGCGGATGCCGTTTTGCACGATGTCCACCGGGTCCTCGGCGGTGACCACTTTCTTTTCCGGCGAGTTCAGGCGGCCCAGGAACGCGTGCAGGGTGGTGGTTTTGCCGGCGCCTTCCGGGCCGGCCACCAGAATCAGGCCATGGCTTTTGCCCAGGCTGGCCTGGATGCGCGCGAGGTTGGGCTCGGAGAAGTGCATGGTGTCCAGCGCCATGTAGCTGGGCCGGGGTTTGCTGAGACGGGTCACCTGGATGGTCACGTCCTCGTTGTCGCCGATGGTCGGCAGCACGACGACATTCAGCCCCAGTTTCAGGCCGCTGTCGCTCCACTCCACCTGGCCGCTTTGCGGCATGTTGGTTTTCTGCATGTCCAGCTTGGCGAGCGACTTGATGTGCTCGATGAGCTTCGCCTTGTGCTGGCCGGGAATTTCATCGAAGATGCGGCAGGCGCCGTCCTTGCGCAGCCGAACCAGGATGTTCTTGGTTTCCATGTTCGGCTCGATGTAGATATCCGTGACGCCCTTGTTGCCGGCGATGATCAGCGTTTCGTTGAACTGGCTGACAACCGAATTCGCGCCGGCGCCGTTTTGGTCGTTGGAACCCGCGTTGGGCGCGGGGGCGGTTCCACCGGCGGCCTGAGCGGCTGCGGTGCTTGAGCTGCTGGTCATTTTCGTATTCTCCTGCTCGGTTAGGGTGGCGCTGGGTGCGGGCTCGGGTTCATCCTTGATGTGAGGCGCCATCTTTTCAAAATAGGTTTTGATATCGTCGCTCAGGCCGACGCGGTATTCCACCTCGTAGCCCTGAAAAACAGTTTGCACGTATTCCTGCATTGCCGGATCCTTTGGGTTGCCGGCGAGGATCACCACCTGTTTGTCCTGGTGCTGGATCGGCACCCAGTTCTGCTCCTTAAGGCGCTCCTTTTTCATCTTCCAGGGCTCGGGGTCGGGAAGCGCAAGCTCCGCGTCGAAAGCGAAGTAGGGCGTGCTGTAAAAATACTCCAGCGACTTGCCGATGTCGGCGGTGAGAATGAAGTGATCGCGCCTTAGGACGGTTTCGATGTGTTCCTTCGACGCTTCGGCCCGCTTCTGGAATTCCTTGAATTCGTCTTCGCTCAGCAGCCCGTTTTGCAGCAAGAGCCCGTAGGGCGCGGGTTTCGCCTCCAGGGCGTTCTTGCGGCTCACGATGGCGTGAGACAGGCTCTCGGAGATCATCACGGCGTTCTTCTCGTCCTTGCTGGTGAACGCCGATTTTTTCTGCTTGCCCGAGAGTTGAAGGACGCCGACCACCCGGTCGCGGTGGGGCAGGGGGATGACGAGGATGGAGCCTTCTTCCTGCCCGGAGGCGGTCAGCTCGCCGTGCAGCTTTTTAAGTTCTCCTTCGTCCTGGGCATTTCGCATATTGATGATTCTTTCCTCCAACGCCGAAAGGCCGATCAGGTTCTCGCGGGTGAACGGCAGACGGTGCTCGAGGACGCCCGCTTCCGAGTTGGCGCGGGTGAAGAGTTCCTTTTTATCCTGATTAAGGGTGTAGATGCGCACCACCTCGGCGTCGAACATCGAGGTGAGCAGCGGCGCGAGGCCGATATAGACCTCGTCCATGGTGCGGATGGACTGGATGGCCTGCGCGAGGATTTTTGGATTGTGCTTCGCGCTGTTCTGGCTCGGGTGAACTTTTTCGAGCCGCACCAGCACCTGCGCCATGAGCGAGGAGATGGCCCGCGCCTTGAGAAAGTCGTTGTCTGAAAAATGCGAGTCGCTGATCTTGTTGATCAACTCCATCACGCCCATGAAGGTGCCGTTGCACGACAGGGGGATGACCATCATGGAGCGGGTTTCGAAGTCCAGCTTTTCGTCCCAGCTGCCGTCGTGCAACAGTTCGCGGTTGTTTTTGGCGAGCTCGCTCTTGGAGTGGACGTTTTTGATGTTCAACGGGTTGCCCGTCGCCGCCACGAACCCCGCGATGTTGTAGGTGGACAGGTCCAGACGGATTTCCGGAACCTCGGCGCTTTTCAGGTTGCGGGAGTACAGCTGGCGCTGGAGCTTGTCGTAGCTGAACAGGGTCGCCGCTTCGCAGTCGAACAACTCTTCCAGGTTCC
>QJWD01000105.1 GCA_003235465.1 Nitrospirota bacterium
CGCAGGCGAGAGGGGTGGTTTTCCAGACCGGCATGCTAGGCCGCCAGCGCGGGTTCTGTTCCTTTTCCGCCGCCGGGCCCGCGCACACCCGGAATGTGGTGGCGAGCAGTTTCTCCCGCGTGATTTCGAGCAGCACGAAATGATTCATCAGGGAGCGCGTCTTGACCGCCTTCCTCACCTCCGGCGGAGCGACGCGCGCTTTTCCGCCCTCTGTGTCGGCGAAGGGTTTGAACGTCGCCCCGCCGCCGCCCGTGACGATGTGATGGGCCCCGTCCCCCTTAAGGTAGACCGAACCCTCGCCCGCGTGCACGGGGAGCGCGCCGCCGGGTCCGGGCTGGCCAAGCGGCAGGAAGCGCTCGTAGGAGTGCTGGTTGCCCGCCAGCACCAGGTCCGGCTTCAGGGCGTTCAGGTCCCTGAGCTCGCCTTCACGCTTGTCGAGGAACCAGGCGGTGGTGATGGCCGGCTCGTGCAGCAGGAAAATGACCAACAGGCCTTTTTCCCGCGCCCGCTTCACCTCGCCCGCAAGCCAGGGCGCGGGGTTCTGGTAAGGGAACGATTCGATCACGGCGAAAAACGCCGGGCCGATTTCTCGCGTCCCCTCGCGTTCCCCAGCGCCTGGGGGCTTGTCGAGCGCGCTGGCCATCCGGGCGATACCCGGCCAGCAGCCCGAGGCCTTGGGTTTGTTCATGGCCGGGGGCAGGTCGTTGTCTCCGGCTACGAACAGGCGAACGGGAAACGGCGTCACAAGCGTCTGCCGGATCTCATCGAGATAACGATCGGGGCAGGCCTCTGGCATCACCTCCGGCTGGTAAACGAAATCTCCGAGATGAACGAGGACGTCGGGGTGCTCTGCCTTCATCGCCTCCGCCACCGCGAGAAAGCCGGGGTGAAACGCCCGCTCGCCGATGCCGGTATCGCCCACCACCACCACGCGAAGCGCCTCCTCGCCTGAAAATGCTTCGTTGGCCCCGCCGCCAGCCGAGAGCAGGCAACAGAAGAAGAGCGTGAGCTTAAAAACAACGGATCGCCGTTTTTGCATGCGTTTCTCCTTGGCGGGCGAAATCACCCGCACTCGAAAGAAGCGGCCACTTCTGTAGACACGCGTGCGGTTTTTAATAAAAAATTAACCGTTAACCCTTTGAAAAGACGACCCATAGCCGCCGCCGAAAAATTTATTTCCCCTTTATTCAAAAGGGCTTAACCCGGTTTTCGAAAACCCGCCCCGAAAACGGCATAAAGACTGCAATATCAATGGGACAAATCAAAATACGACGTTGTTTTCCGGAGGGAGTTTGCGCGGGTGGCCACGGTAATGTCCCAACGGCTCCCGGACTTTAGCGATTTGCGACCCCGCAAGCTCCCCTCGTTAACCTACATGCCCAAGGGGGTTAAGGAGCTTTTCAACTCCGGTTGAAAATGCTCCGACCGAGCCCAGCGAGGCCGCGGGACACGCCGGGACCGCGCCTCGCCGGGCTCTCTTTTTATCGTGCCCCCTTGCCCCGGCCCCTCTCCAGGCTAATAAAAGCTGCGTTTTACCTCCAGAATCAGCAGGCGAAAGACGAACCACAAGTCCACCGATCCCGCAAGCAGCGTAGCCCACCACAACCCGACGGTCGCGCCGCCGGCTTTACGTTCCCGATAAATGAGAAAGCCGCCGAGGGTCGCCAGTACGAAGCTCAAGGTCATGGGAATGACCACCAGGATCGCCGCCGCCCAGGCTCCCCAGCCCTCCTGCCGGTCCAGGTAGGTCAGCACCCACAGCAGGGAAATAAGCGGCAGGGGGGATGCCCAGTAAAAACCCCTGCGGAGGCTCGGTTTCATCCTTCCCCCTCCGGTTGCAAACCCAGGACCCCGGGCAGCGTCAGGACGAAGGTGCGGATCTCGTCGCGCACGCGGCGGAAATGCGAGAGCGCCTCCTCCTCGGTTTTTGCGCCTAGCGCCAGCTGGGGCGGGTCGTCGAAGGGGGCGTGAATGTGTCGCGGCCGGCCGGGAAAGGTGGGGCAATGTTCATCGGCGTGGCCGCACACGGTGATCACACAGTCGAAGGGCAACGCTTTCACCGCGTCGATATCCTTGGAGCGTTGGCCGGAGATGTCCACCCCCGCCTCCCGCATCACCTTTTCCGCGCGCGGGTTCAAACCCTTGGCCTGAAGCCCCGCCGAATGGGCCTCCACGAGGCCGGGCAACAGGTGCCGCGCCCAGCCCTCGGCCATCTGGCTGCGGCAGGAATTGCCGGTGCAAAGAAACAGGATTTTGTATTGGCCGTTCATGCGTCCTTGAGCGGCTTGTTCAGGGTTTGGCCGGCTGCCGTTCGGGATACTTGAGGGAAAGCTGTTCAAGGGTGCGGCCAACGCGGAAAACGCCGCCGTAATCGTTCCGGTCGGTGTAGGCCTGCAGCGATTTTTTCATGTAGCCCAGGGCGTTCTTGCCGTCACCGAGGGCGTCGGAGGAGATGCCCATATTGTAGTAGGCCTCCGGCGCGTAGGGGTGCCTCCGGTCGAGTTCGAGCGCGCCTTTGTAGGCGTCGATGGCCTGTTGGTACTGCCCCATTTTTTGCAGGCTGAAGCCGAGCTGCAGGTGGCCGTCGGGGTTGTTCGGCGCGAGGCGGATCGCCGCGCGAAACCGCTCGGCGGCCTTTTCCGGTTCGCCGGCCTTCATGTGGGCGATGCCCTGGTCCATCAGCGCGTGGCCGCTTTCGCCCTCTTCGGCGGCGAAAACGGGCGGGGCGAGGAAGAATATCACCAGCGCAACGAGCGCGGTTTTCATGTGTGTTCTCTTGCTAGAAGGGTGTCTGGCGAGGGGCGCCAAGGCCCGTTCAACTCATTATGTCGAGCGGCAAGGGAAAAGTAAAGCGCGGGAATCCCGCCCGCGCTACAGCCGGGCGAGGGAAACGCCGAGAAACGCCGCGGCGGCGATGACGCCCAAGGCGATGCGGCCGACGGTTTCCATCTGGCCGAGGGTGGCGGGCACGCGCTCGCGGTTTTCCGGGCTGAGGTCGAGATGCGAGATGCGGCCCTTGAGCGTGAACGTCTGATAGATGCTGAGGAACACCGCCGCGATGGCGAACAGCATCTTGATGCCGAACAGGTTGTAATAGCTGTCGGAGAAATTGTTCTGCCCGGTGTAATTGGCGAACAGGTAAAAAATGCCCGAGGCGACGAGCACAAGCAGCGCCACGAACACCGTTGGCGCCAGCACCTCCATCGCGCGGTAGCGCAGGGTCTGTTCCGTTTCCGCCTCGCCGCCCGCGTTCTTCGAGGAGAAAAGCAGGGCGGAAAAAACCAGGCTGCCGAGGGCGACCCCGGCGGCGAAAATGTGAATGAAGACAACCAGGTTGTTTTGCATGGAATGTTGATCGGGAGGCCGCCTTCCCGGCGCCGCCTCATTTTTTCTTCGAGGTTTTCTTGCCGCCGCGCTTGGCGGGTTTTTCCGGTTTCAGGCTTTCGAGAAAATCGACGAGGAGCCGCACCCCGAACCCGGAGGCCCCCTTCGGCGTGTAGGGCTTGTTTTCCCCCAGCCAGGCCGTGCCGGCGATGTCGAGATGCGCCCAGGGCGCATCCGCCACGAAGGCCTTGAGAAACGCCGCCCCGGTGATGGTGCCCGCGCCCACGCCCGGCGCCGCTATGTTCTTGAGATCGGCGATGTCGCTTTTCAGCGCTTTTTCGTGCTCGGGCCAGAGCGGCAGCTGCCACAACCGTTCGCCGCTGCGCTCGCCGCTTGCGATGAGACCGGCGATCAGGTCCTCGTCGCTGCCGATCACCGCCGCGGCGGCGTGGCCGAGCGCGATGATCACCGCGCCGGTGAGCGTTGCCAGATCCACCACCGCGCGCGGCTTGAAACGCAAAGCATAGGCGAGGGCGTCGGCCAGCACCAGCCGCCCCTCGGCGTCGGTGTTCAGCACCTCGATGGTTTTTCCCGCCATGCTCGTGACCACATCGCCCGGCTTGATGGCGGTGCCGCTCGGCATGTTTTCCGCCGCCGGCACCAGGCCGACCACGTTCACCGGCAGCTTCAGGCTGGCGATGGCCTGCATCGCGCCGATGACGGCGGCGCCGCCGGACATGTCCATCTTCATCTCGTCCATGCCCGTAGCGGGTTTGAGGGAGATGCCGCCGCTGTCGAAGGTGATGCCCTTGCCGACGAGGGCCACCGGCCTTTCGCCCGCCTTGCCGCCCTTGTAGTCGAGGACGATGAGCGCAGGCATGTTGGCGCTGCCCTGGGAAACCCCGAGGAGCGCGCCCATGCCGAGCTTTTTCATTTCCCTCTCGCCGAGGACGCGGCAGGTGAGGCGGTTTTTGCCCGAAAGCCGTTTCGCCACCGAAGCGAGGTGGGCGGGCGTCGCCCGGTTGCCCGGCGAAAGCGCCAGGTCGCGCGCCGTCTTCACCGCCTGGGCGATGCTCGCCGCGCGGCTGGCGGCGGCGGCGAGCCCTTTGAGCCCGGCCGACGGATCGGCGACGAGGCACAAGCCGCTTGCCCGGTTCTCCTCCTTCAGCGATTTCTTGTCCTTGAATTCGTCGAAATGGTAAAGAGCGAGGGCCGCGCCCTCGGCCAGCGCCGAGGCCTGGGCGTTAAAACCACCGTCGCCACGGGATTTCACCAGGCCCACCACGATGGAAATCGACCGGCAGCAGCCGGATTCGGCGGTGCGGGCGGCGGTGCCCGCGGCCTGGCGCAGGCGGTCCTCGGAGAGTTCGTCGGCTTTGCCGACGCCTGCGAGAATCACCGCATCCGCGCCCAGCCGGCCGAGGCTGTCGATCCACAACGTCTGGTTGAGCTTGCCGGAAAAGCGCTTGCCCGCCCAGGCGGCGGCGATGGCGCCGGCGAGCGCCTGGTCGTAGGCCTTGAGCGCGGCGGCGGGCTTTTCCCCCTCAACCGTGGGGATGATGAGGCCACTGGCCTTGTGTTTAAGCGGCGATTCTTCTTTAACAGTTATTTTTATCATTGAATAGGCGATGGGATGATTGTGGAAGAAATTCAGGATGATACCCGCGATGGAGCGCGGAGAATCATTTTATGCAAAATCCCGAAGCCCGACAAGACAAAAGCCGGGCAGAGACCCCTGGCCGCTTACAGAGCCACCGTCACACTCATAGTCGCCTTCCGGTTTGCGCCGGTTGCGCCTGTGGTCTGGGCTGTCTTATGGCGGCTGCGGGAAATCGTAACGGCGAAAGTCCACCGCATGTGCCGGGTTTTAGGGCCCGCTCGGGGCACGAAAGGGTCCAGGGATAGTCCCGGGAGCCATTTTATCGGCCCGGCGGGCCTTCAGGTGATTGACTTTTTAGGGCGGGATCACTAGAATTGCTGGAACTTTCAGCGGCTTTATGAGAAGTTGATTACTGCGCGAAACGGCCCCTTGAGAATACGGCGGCGTTTTGCGCAATGGGGGCCGGGCGCCGTTCGGGCGAGCCCGGTTCGAAGCCCCCTGGAATGAACGGCAGCAACCCCAAGCATGTTTAAGGAGAACGCACCATGACCATGGTGGATGAACAGACCCAGGCGACAGCCGAAGCCAAGGGCACCGTCAAGATAACCGTTTGCCTCAGCTTAAGCGGCGTGGCCGAGGGCGGAAAAGAAGTCTATAAGGAATTCGAAAAGCAGATCGCCGAGATGGGCGCCAACGCCGAGCTTGGCGACAAGCAGTGCTCGGTGGGCCAGGTCGGCTGCCGGGGCTATTGCAGCCGCGACGTGCTGGTGGATGTCTACGTTCCCGGCCAGGACCGCGTGACCTACGAAAAGGTCAAGCCCGACATGGTGGCCACCATTTTGAAGGATCATGTTGTCGGCGGCAAGGTGTACAAGAAGGCGGCGGCCAAGGAAGATTATTACGAGCAGCTCGGCAAGCAGACGCGCGTCGCGCTCGAGTTCGGCGGCGCCATCGACCCGGAGAACATCGACGAGTACCTCGCCGTCGGCGGCTACCAGGCGCTCGCCAAGGTCGTCAAGGAAATGCAGCCCGCCCAGGTGATCGAGGAGATCAAGGCTTCCGGCCTGCGCGGCAAGGGCGGCGGCGGTTTCGTGACCGGCCACAAATGGGAAAAGGCGGCCAACGCCCCGACGCCCGACGGCAGGCGCTACATCGTCGTCAACGGCGACGAAGGCAACCCGGCTTCGTACATGGACCGCAGCGTCATGGAAGGCTGCCCGCACCAGATGATCGAAGGTTTCATCATCGGCGCATTCGCCATCGGCGCGTGCGAGGGCATCATCTACACGCGGGCGGATTATTCCATCGCCGTCCGGCGGCTCAACAAGGCTTTGGAACAGGCGCGCGAGCGCGG
>QJWD01000389.1 GCA_003235465.1 Nitrospirota bacterium
GAACAGCAACCTGCCAATGCCATTCTGTTATTCGCTCTTCTCCTGTTTTTTGGTGAGAAAGTAGGATTCCAGCAGTTGCTGGTAATTTTTGGCCTTCGGGTCGGTGTTGGCCGACGCGTCCTTCATGTTGACCGGCTCAAAGACTTTTTTTTCCTGGGTGGGCGCACTCGCCATGGCGCTCTCGCCGTCATCTGATTCGAGGGCGGCCATGCGTTTTTCCAGACGATCCTGGAATTGCAGGAGGCGCTCCATGATGTCCCTGGTGTTGCGGGCGGGCGCTTTGGGCGCGGGCGGCGCGCTTTCAGCGGCGGCGGGCTCGGTGTGCGGTTCGCCCACGCCGTTGTCTGCAAATTCCGTGGGCTCCAGGTTTTCGGCGCCCAGGGCATCCAGTGCGGGCGCGGGTTCCTCGAGTTCCTCGGCTGCCGCCGCGACTTCTTGCTCGGGCGCTTCCTGATGCGTCTCGAGTTCCGGTTCCCCGGGCGTGGAAAGGTCGAAAGCGTCATCCATGTCTTCCGCTTCGGCCACCGCGCTCTTCTTTTGCTGTTCGATATCGTCGAGCGTGCCCTCGATCTCGGAAATGGCTTCCTCGATTTCGGACGACAGGTCGATCTCTTCCGCGTCGGCGTCTTCCATTCCGATGGACAGGTCGATTTCCTCCCCGGAGGGTTCCGATGAAGCAATGAGGGCGTCCTCGAGTTCGCCTTCGAACATGTCGGCGGGCTCCAGGTTGGCCTCGGTCAGCTCAACCGCTTCCTCATCGTCTTGCCTTGATTCGGCATCACCCTGTTGCAGGTGAAGGGCGCGCGTGCCGTTGGTGGATGGCTCCAGGTCCATCTCTTGGTCGTCCGCGATGGGCGGTTCGACGCTGGCCGTGAACGCCTTGTGCAGCGGCGCGGTGAAGAGTTCGTTTTCGTTCCAGTCGCCCTTGTCTGCGGCGGCGGATTTGTCGTCGCTCATGTCGGGCGGCAGGTCGGCGGAGAATTCCTTGCCGAGGAAGCTGTTCATCGAGAGGTAGTCGGGGTCGTCGTTCTGCGGAGCCTGCAATTCGCCATCGAACAGGGGTTTTGCCGCCGAGTCGTCGAGATCGTCGAGAAGCTCATCCATGCGCTGCTCCCGGTGGAGCTGGGATTTTCGCGATTGCCGAAGCCCGAGGGGAATGCCGATCAGCGCCACCACGATGCCAAGCAGGATGAGGGGATTTTCCATGGCCAAGTTCCACAGCCTCTCGAGGGCCATGAAGGTGTCGGAATTTTCAATGTCGAACCGAAGGTTCAATTGAAACCAGAATTTATCGATCGATTCGATCAGGCCTTCAAACATGACGTCCATCATGGGGCTTCCTGTTCATTGGGGGTGAAACTTATTGGCCGTTGGGGTGTAATTGGCCCCCTCGGCTAGCCTGCCGCACTTTACCCCCCCCACGTTCTTTATTATCCGAGACTTATATTAACACAAACTATTTTGACCGGGGAAATATTATCCGCCCCAAATGGGGGAGGAATTTAAATAAATGCTATAATTCCAGGCGGTCCCGTATTGGCCCTCGGATGGCCCTAGGCTTGGATGTTGCCCGGTAAATCGTATTTCACCCCGTCTTCGCTCGTGAATGCATGGAAAAAATTAGCGTTACCCTCATCACGCTGAACGAGGAGAAAAACATCGTGCGCTGCCTGGAGAGCCTTCGGTGGGCCGATGAAATCGTCGTGGTGGACGCTTTTTCCAGCGACAGGACGGTGGAAATCTGCCGCCGTTTTACCGACAAGGTTTTTCAGGAGCCCTGGCGCGGTTACGGCGGCCAGAAAAATTTCTGCGCCGGCAAGGCCCGCCACCGCTGGATTTTGAACATCGACGCCGACGAGGTCGTCCCGCCGGCCACCGCGAAGGCCATTCAGGCGCTCCTCGGCAACCCGGCTGACGCCGTGTACGAGCTGCCGCGAAAAAATTTCTTTGCCGGCCGCTTCGTCCGCTTCGGCGGTTGGTATCCCGATCATATCGCCCGCCTCTACGACAAGGAACAGGCGGCGTTCACCGATTCCCCGGTGCACGAGAGCCTCGCTTGCCCGGCGGGAACCGTGGGCCGGGTGGGGGAGCCCATCCTGCATTACACCTACGAGGGGCGGGAGGATTACGTCGCCCGCCAGAACCGCTATTCAACGCTGTTCGCCGAGGAGCGGCTAAAGGAGGGGTTTCGCGCCGGCTTCACGCATTTGTATTTCAGGCCGCTCTGGGCGTTTATCCGGGCCTACCTCCTGCGCCAGGGCTTTCGCGATGGCGAGCTGGGCTTTTTCCTCGCCCTCGGCGCGGCCCACTACACCTATCTCAAATACGCCAAGACCCGCTCGCCGTGAGGCGAAAGCGTTGTGAAAAACCGGTGAAATGAGCTAAAATTAATAAGTAAGCGAGCCCGAATCCGCGCCCCGGCGCAGGCCCTCGGCCCCTCGCCGCGTTTAATTTTTCCGTTGCCGCACCAGCCTGTCCGCGAATACCTGCATATTGCCGGCACGCCTCACTGACTGCGCAACCACGAGGCACCCTTGGATTCCACCATACTCTTATCGTCGCTGCTGATCGGCGTCATCATTTTATCGCTCACCGTGCACGAGTACAGCCACGGCCGCGTTGCCCTGCACCTGGGCGACGACACCGCCATGCGGCTCGGCCGGCTTACCCTGAACCCGCTTCGCCACCTCGACCCGATCGGCGCGCTCTGTTTCTACTTCGTCGGCTTCGGCTGGGCCAAGCCCGTCCCCGTCGACCCCAGGAACCTGGCCAACCCGCGCCGCGACATGATGTTCGTCGCTCTGGCGGGCCCGTTGTCCAACGTCACCCTGGCGGTGTTTTGCGGCTTCTTCCTGCGTATCCTGTCCACCGACGCATCGCCGATCCTGTTTATCCTGCTCTCGATCGGCGTCTACATCAACGTGGTGCTCGCCATCTTCAACCTGTTGCCAGTCTTCCCGCTCGACGGCGGCAGCGTGCTCAAGGGGCTGGTGTCGCACGAAACGGCGGCGCGCATCAGCCAGTACGACCGCTACGGCGCGATGATCATCCTCGGCGTCATCCTGCTCGACAATTTCGCCGGCACGCACATTCTTTCTTTTGTCCTGTGGAAACCCATCATGTACACTACCGAACTGCTGACGCAGGAGATGTTTCCGGTGCTAAGGCAGGTTTTGATGATTTTGCCGCGCTAGCCGCGGAGGAAAGGTGAAGAGACGTCGATGAAAAAAAAGCGAATCCTGAGCGGCATGCAGCCCTCGGGCCCCCTGCATCTCGGCAATTACCACGGCGCGCTCAAGAACTGGATCGCCCTGCAGGAGGAGTTCGACTGCTTTTATTTTATTGCCGACTGGCACGCGCTCACCACGCTTTACGAGAAGCCGGAGATGATCCGCCAATACAGCTTCGATGTGACGGTGGACTGGCTGAGCGCCGGCCTCGATCCGGAAAAATGCACCCTGTTCGTGCAGTCGCGCATTCCCCAGCACGCCGAGCTGCACCTGATTCTCTCTATGATCGTCCCGGTGCCGTGGCTGGAGCGCAACCCCACCTACAAGGAAAAGCAGGTCGAGGTTTCGGGGGTGGACATGAGTTCCTACGGCTTTCTCGGCTACCCGGTGCTGCAGACGGCGGACGTCGTCCTCTACAAGGCCGACTACGTCCCCGTGGGCATCGATCAGGCGCCGCACCTGGAAATCTCGCGCGAGATCGTGCGCCGCTTTCACGGCTTTTACAAGAAGAAGGTGTTCATCGAACCGCAGGCGAAAATTTCCGAGGTGCCCAAGGTCAAGGGCCTCGACGGCCGCAAGATGAGCAAGAGCTACAACAACGCCATTTTTTTCGCCGACACGGAAAAGCAGGTGCGGAAAAAAGTCCAGTCCATGCTCACCGACCCGCAGCGCGCGAGGCGCGACGACCCGGGCGACCCCGGCGTCTGCAACCTGTACCCCTTTCACCAGATGTATTCGCCGGTGGAGATGCAAAAGGAGATCGACGCCGACTGCCGCACCGCCCGCATCGGCTGCGGCGACTGCAAGCTGAAACTCGCCGACACCCTGATGGACGGCATGCGGCCGATCATGGAACGCCGCAGGCAGTGGGCCGAGAGGCCCGGCGATGTCGCCGACATCCTGGACGCGGGCACGAAGCGCGCGCACGCGGTGGCCGAGAAAACCCTGGCCGAGGCCAAGGCTTCGATGAAACTGTGAATCAGACCCCGCCCTGAACAACGAGAGACCATGGATTACAAGGACACACTCAACCTGCCCGAAACCGGATTCCCGATGAAGGCCAGCCTCACCAGGCTGGAGCCCGAGCTGCTCGAGAAATGGCAGGGGCAGTACCAGGCCCTGCGCGAAAAATCGAAGGGCCGGCCGAAGTTTGTTTTTCACGACGGCCCGCCGTACGCCAACGGCCACATTCACATCGGCCACGCGCTCAACAAGATCTTGAAAGACTTCATCGTCCGCATCATGACCATGAAGGGCATGGACGCCACCTTCATCCCCGGGTGGGACTGCCACGGCCTGCCCATCGAGCACCAGGTTGGCAAGCAGCAACGTGAAAAGAAGCTTGCGCCGGACAAGAACGAGATCCGCAAGCTCTGCCGCGCCTACGCCGCCGAGTTCGTCGAGATCCAGAAGAAGGAGTTCAAGCGCCTCGGCGTGTCGGCGGACTGGGACCGCCCCTACCTGACCATGGATTACGCCTACGAGGCCGCCATCGTGCGCGAGTTCGGCCGCTTCGTGCAGTCCGGTTCGGTGTACAAGGGGCTGAAACCCGTGCACTGGTGCACCTCCTGCAAGACGGCGCTGGCCGAGGCGGAGGTGGAATACGCCGACCATGAATCGCCGTCGATCTACGTCAAATTTCCCGTGAAAAGCGGCCTGCCGCCGGAGGTTCAGGGCTGCGGCCCGGAGCGCACCCACATCGTCATCTGGACGACGACGCCCTGGACGCTGCCCGCCAACCTGGCGGTGGCGCTCCATCCCGATTTCGATTACGCCGCCGTGGCCGTAAGCGGCGAATGCCTGATCGTCGCCGAGGAGAGGCTTGCCGCGCTTGTTCAGGAGTGGGAGGTCGCGGAGTATAAAATCCTCGGCCGCTTCAAGGGCGGGGCGATGGAACGCGCCGTCTGCCGCCACCCCTTCATCGACCGCGATTCGCTGGTGATCTTGGGCGATCACGTGACGCTCGAGCAGGGCACCGGCTGCGTTCACACCGCGCCCGGGCACGGCCAGGAGGACTACGTCGTCGGCCAGAAGTACGGCCTCGAAACCTACAACCCGGTGGACGACGCCGGCGTGTTCCTGCCCGATGTGGAGCTGGTCGCCGGCGAGTTCGTGAGAAAGGCCAACCCGCTCATCACCGCCCATCTGAAGGAAACCGGCCGCCTGATCCGCGAGGAAAAACTGCGCCATTCCTACCCGCATTGCTGGCGCTGCCACCAGCCGATCATCTTCCGCGCCACCCACCAGTGGTTCATCTCGATGGAGGAAAACGGCCTGCGCGACAAGGCGCTCAAGGCCATCGGCGAGGTGCGCTGGCTGCCCGCCTGGGGCGAGGAGCGGATTTTTAACATGATTCAGAACCGGCCGGACTGGTGCGTCTCGCGCCAGCGCGCCTGGGGCGTGCCTATCGCCGTGTTCAGCTGCGCCGCCTGCGGCGAGATCGTGCGCGCGCCCGAGGTGTTCGAGCACGTCGTCAGCCTCGTCGAAGCCCACGGCGCCGACCACTGGTTCGAGAACGAAGCCGCCGACCTGCTGCCGGAAGGCGTTCGCTGCGCCTGCGGCCACGAGAGCTTCGTCAAGGAAAACGACATCCTGGATGTGTGGTTCGATTCCGGCGTCAGCCACGCGGCGGTGCTGGAGAACAATCCGGATGAAGGCTGGCCGGCGGACCTCTATCTCGAAGGCAGCGACCAGCACCGCGGCTGGTTTCACAGCTCGCTCCTCGAGGCCATCGGCACGCGCGGCCAGGCGCCCTACAAATCGGTCGTGACCCACGGTTACGTGGTGGACGGCAAGGGCAAGAAGATGTCCAAGTCGGCGGGCAACGTCATCGCGCCGCAGAAGATCATCGACCAGTTCGGCGCCGAGATCCTGCGCCTGTGGGTGGCGTCGGAAAATTACCGCGAGGACATCCGCATCTCGCAGGAGATCCTGAAGCGCCTCACCGAGGCCTACCGGAAGATCCGCAACACGTTCCGCTTCCTGC
>QJWD01000189.1 GCA_003235465.1 Nitrospirota bacterium
GAAGCCCCGCGCGTAGGGCTCGCCGTAGTTGGGCGGAATTTTCATGCCCGCGAGCAGAACCCGAATGCCCCCCTCCTGACAGACGGTGATGATCGCATCCAGGTTGGCTTCCATCTCCTCGAGGGGCAGGCCGCGCAATCCGTCGTTGGCGCCGAGTTCGAGGATGACGATTTTGGGCTGGTGCTTCAGCACCCAGCGGATGCGCCTGACACCGCCGGCGGTGGTGTCTCCGCTCACCCCGGCGTTGACCACGCTGTGAGGGTAGCCTTCTTTCTTCAGCCGCGCCTGCAGGCGCGAGGTATAGCTCGCCTCTTCGGGCACGCCGAACCCCGCCGTCAAACTGTCGCCAAAAGCCACGATCACCGGTTTTTGCTCCCCTCTCGATTCGCCGGCAAGCGCCAGCAGCACGCACATCGCGGCGGCAAGCAACAGAAGCGCCGCGGTTCCCGGAATTTTGCAAAAACAAGTTGAGTTCTGTATCTTCATGATCTTGACCTGTTAATATAGAATACTCCGGATAAAACGCAAAGGGAACCTCGCGTGATCGAAATCAGGCAATTGACCAAGAGCTTGACGGGCGGCGGCCGCCGGGTGGACATTTTAAACGGCATCGACCTCGCCGTTCCCACCGGGCAGTTTCTCGCCATCACCGGCGCTTCGGGGAGCGGCAAGACGACGCTGTTAAGCCTGATCGCCGGCCTCGACGCGCCCACCTCGGGCGCCATCGTCATCGACGGGCAGGACATCACACGGCTCAAGGAGGCGGAGCTCGCGCGCCTGCGCGGCGAGCGCTTTGGCTTCGTCTTCCAGAATTTCCACCTCATCCCCACGCTGACAGCGCTCGAGAACGTCGTCCTTGCGGCGGAGCTGAACGGCACGCCGGGGCCTGAGAAAAAATCGCGCGACCTGCTCGGCGTTGTGGGCCTCGGCGAGCGGCTGAACCATTACCCCGTCCAGCTCTCCGGCGGCGAGCAGCAGCGCTTGTGCCTCGCCCGCGCCTTCATCAACGAGCCCGACATCATCCTGGCGGATGAGCCCACCGGCAACCTCGACTCGAAAAACAGCGCCCACATCATGGAGCTGATCCTGGAACTGCACCGGGTGAAGGCCGCCACCGTCCTCCTCGTCACCCACGAGGCCCACATCGCCGGCCAGTCCGAGCGGGTGCTGACCTTGAAAGACGGGCGCATCGTGCAGGACGAAACCCTTCGCCCCCGGGAGGAGGCATGACGCAGGGGCACCTTTCCTTCCGGCAGGCCGTGAGGTTGATCGCCACCGAATGCCGCGGCGTTCGCCACCGCTTCGCCTTTTTCATCATCTGCATCGCCATCGGCGTGGGCGCGGTGATGACGATCAAGAGTTTTTCAAATTTACTGGACGGCGCCATTCGCGGCGAGTCGAAAGGCCTGTTGGCGGCGGACATCGCGATTCAATCGAGCTGGGAGCAAAGCGAAAAGGACACCGCCGCGATGAAGAAAGCGCTGCCCGCCAGCAGCGAGTTTCTCTTCGTCAAGGAGTTGCAGGCGATGGCGCGCCACCCGGCCCAGGGCGGCGAGCGCTCACTCCTCGTCGAACTGAAAGCGGTGCCGCTTCTGCCGCCGCATTACCCGCTCTACGGCGCGTTCAGGAGCAACCCGGAAAGACCCCTCGCCGAACTGCTCAAAGACGGCGGCGCGGTGGTGGACCCGGCGTTCCTTGCCAAAACGGGCCTAATGCCTGGCGACCGCTTTTCCCTCGGCAAGGCCGAGGTCCGGCTCTCGGGCACGGTGGCGAAAGAGCCGGACAGAATCTCGCGCGCCTTCAGCATCGGCCCGCGCGTTTTCGTTTCGAGGGAAACCCTCGACCGGGCCGGCCTCGTCCGCCCCGGCAGCCGGGTGAAGCACCGCACACTGATCCGGCTGCCCGAGGGGTCCATCGAACTCGAGAAAGCCGCCGCCAGGCTCGAGCGGGGGCTCACCGATAAATCCGTCCGCCTTAAAACCTACAAGGACATGGAATCGTCGATCACCGATTCCGTCGAGCGCATGGGGCAGTACCTGGGCGCGGTGGGGGTCATCGCGCTCCTGATGGGCGGCATCGGCGTCGCCATGATCATCCGCACCTTCATGGCGGGCAAGCTCGACACCCTCGCCATCCTCAACTGCCTGGGGGCGAGGCCGGGCACGCTGTTCAAGGTTTACTTGAGCCAGTGCCTGCTGCTCGGGCTTTTGGGCAGCGCCCTCGGCGTCGGCCTGGGTTACGGCTTGCAGTTTTTGCTGCCGGGCAAGCTCGACGGGCTGCTCGCGGTCCCGCTTCGGCCCGGCTTTCAGGCGCGCGCCGCGCTCGAGTCGCTTGCGCTCGGCATGGCGACCACGTTTCTCTTCTGCCTGTGGCCGCTCGCGCGGGCGGTGAGAACGCGGCCGCTCAGGCTGTTTCGCAGGAATTTCGAGGAAGAGGAACTGGACCCCGGCTCCCGGTTCGAACGCTGGGCGATGGGTGTTGTGATCCTCGCCGGCCTCACCCTCATGGTGGTCTGGCAGGCGGGGTCCTTGAAGCGCGGCGCTCTGTTCCTTGGCGCGCTCGCGGTGGCGGCGCTGGTGCTCAGGATCGCGTCGGTCCTGATGCTGAAGCTGCTCAGGTTGCTGCCGCGGGCGGCGAGCATGACGCGGCGCTACGGCCTCGCCAACCTTTACCGGCCAAACAGCCAGGCGGCGTCCATCATCACCTGCTTAGGCATGGGCATCATGCTGGTGCTCACCGTCCGCCTGGTGCAAGTGGACACGGTGGCGATGCTCGGCGCCAACACCGAGGTCCGGCCGCCGAATTATTTCTTCATCGACATCCAGCCCGACCAGGCCGCGCGCTTCACCCGCGTTCTCGAGGAAACCGCGCCTGGGGCCGAGAGCACCCTCACGCCGCTGGTGCGCTCCAAACTGTACAGCGCCGGCGGCCGCCTCGCCTCCGAGTGGGAGTTCAAGAACCCGCGCGAGGAGGAGTGGTTCATCCAACGCGATTTCGTGCTCACCTACATGGCCGGGCCGCCGCCCAAGGACAACACGGTGACCCAAGGCGCCTGGTGGAGCGGCGACGAAGCGGCGACGCCGCAGGTGTCGCTCGAGGCCGACGCCGCCCGCCGCCTCGGCGTGGACATCGGCTCGGAAATCGTCATGGACATCCAGGGGGTCCGCGTGAGCGCGCCGGTGACCAGCATCCGCAAGGTGGACTGGCGCAATATGCGCACCAATTTCTATATGATATTTTCCCCCGGCGCGCTCGAGGGCGCGCCCGTCACCTTCGTCGCCACCGTGCACGTTCCCGGCGAGCGCGAGCTGGCATTGCAGGACACCGTCGCCCGCGCCCTGCCCAACGTCACCGCGCTCAGCACCCGCGACATCGTCGAAACGGTGGAAAACGTCATCAGCAAACTCACCACCCTGGTCGATTTCATGTCGGCGTTCACCATTGGCGCGGGGCTGTTCATCCTGTCGGGATCGGTGGCCTCGACCAAGTTCAGGCGGCTCAAGGAATCGGCGGTGCTGAAGGTGCTGG
Source organism: Nitrospirota bacterium (assembly GCA_003235465.1). The sequence goes on from QJWD01000189.1 coordinate 3,529, forward strand.
GGGCGCGGCCCGGCACCGTGGCCTCGGTGCTCGGCGTCGAGTACCTCACCCTCGGCCTGGTGGCCGGGGCGACGGGCATCGGCCTGTCGCTCGTTTTATCGTGGGCGGTGATGAAGTACCTGGTCAAATCCCCCTGGCACCTGCACCCGGCGGCGCTCGCCTGGACGCTGGTTCTGGCCCTCCTGCTCACCGTCCTCACCGGCATTCTGGCGAGCCTGGACGTCCTCAAAAACAAACCGCTGAAAACCCTGCGCCAGCTCGACACCTGAGGCGGCGAATTGCACTTTATTTTAAGACCCCGGGCGCTTTATAATTTCCTGCACGCTGCCTGACACCCGTGGAGGAAACCCGCCATGACCCGCGCCCCGTCTTCGCCGATCCATCCGTGCGTTTCACTCCATCCGCCGGGTAAAGAACGGCGCAGCTTGCGCGCTTCGCCCGCCGGTGGCCGATGGTTTTCCGCGCCGCTCGCCCTTTTTCTGCTGTTTGCTGCTTGCGCCGGGGAGGCGCTCGCCGACATTGAGGACATCGGCCCGCCCGAGCCTTTCGTCGCCGAGCCCTACGTTCCGCCGCCGCCCCGGGTGTCGAAGGTGCACCTCGAGGACAACGGCGACGGCACCCTGACCGACCTCGACTCGGGCGTCATGTGGGCCCAGGCCGACAGCTACGCGGAGCTCGGCCATTGCCTCACCTGGCACGCCTCCGTCGATTATGTGAAGCGTCTTCGAACCGGCGGCTACGACGACTGGCAGCTGCCAACCCTGATCGAGCTTTATTCCATTTACGATGACACGAAGGCCAATATCAAGGCGTGGGACCGGGACCCCGACAACCCGCTGGCACTCGACGAAAAATTCGCCGACGGGGCGGCGTACTGGTACTGGTCGGCGGACCACAAATTCACCGACTTAAGCGACTGCTGCGCGCATTCGTTTTATTTCGTCCAGGGCATGGCTCACATCCGCCGCTTCTCTTACTGCCAGAACGGTGGCGTGCGCGCCATCCGCCGGCCAGCCGCGCCTGCGGCAAGGTGAAGCGAGGGGGTTGTTAGTCTTCGGACGGCGGGGCGTCCTTGCCCGGCCCCTGGTGGCGGATGATGACGCCCTCGACGAGGTAGATGACGTCCTCGGCGATGTTGGTGGTGTGGTCCGCCGCGCGCTCCAGGTAGCGCGATGCGGAGAGCAGGTTGATCAGGCCGTTCAACTGGCCGGGGTTCGCGAGGATGGCGGCTTGCACGCGGCCGTACACTTCCCGGTTCATGTCGTCCACCTCGTCGTCGGCGGCGCACACCTCGCGCGCCAGCGCCGAATCGGCATTGACCAGCGCATCGAGGCTGCGCTTCAGCATCGACTGCACCTTCTCGGCCATGGCGGGAAAATCAAAAGGCATTTCGATGGATTCCTGGGTGGCCAGGTACACGGCACGCTCGGCGATGTTCACCGACAAGTCGGCGATGCGCTCCAGGTCGTTATTGATCTTCAGGATGGCGATGATGAGCCTGAGGTCGTTGGCCACCGGCTGGTGCAGGGCGAGAATCTTCAGGCACTCTTCCTCGACATCCACCTCGCTCTGGTCGATCTCCATATCGTGATCGATGACACGCATCGCCAGCGCCGAGTCGCGGCGGGCAAGCGCGCGCACCGAACGGCGGACGCTTTCCTCGACCTCCGCTCCAAGCGAAAGGATCTTTTTCTTGAGCAGGTCTATTTCCCGCTGCAAATGAAGGGTGTGACGGGCCATGGGGGCTCCTTTAACCAAAACGTCCTGTGATGTAATCCTCGGTCCTTGAATCCGCCGGGCGGGTGAACAGTTTTTCCGTCGCCCCGAACTCAACCAGTTCGCCGAGCAGCAGAAAACCGGTGTGATCGGCGATGCGCGCGGCTTGCTGCATATTGTGGGTGACGATGACGATGGTGTATTTTTCCTTCAGGTTCACCATCAACTCCTCGATGCGCGCGGTGGCCAGCGGGTCGAGAGCGGAACAGGGCTCGTCCATGAGCAGCACTTCCGGCTCCACGGCAACGGCGCGCGCGATGCACAGCCGCTGCTGCTGGCCGCCGGACAGGCGGAGCGCGCTGTCGTTCAAACGGTCCTTGACCTCGTCCCACAAAGCGGTGACGCGCAGGCTTTGCTCGACGATGCCCGCGAGGGTGCTTTTATCCTTCATTCCATGAATGGTGGGGCCGTAGGCCACGTTTTCGAAAATGGTTTTCGGAAACGGGTTGAATTTTTGAAACACCATCCCCACGCGTTTTCTAAGCGCGCTCACATCCTCAATATCGCGGTGAATGTCTTCGCCGCCGATGCGGATCCTGCCTTCCATGCGCGCCCCATCGACGAGGTCGTTCATGCGGTTCAGGCAGCGAAGAAGCGTCGACTTGCCGCAGCCCGAAGGCCCGATGAACGCGGTGACCTTGTTCTTCGAGATGGCCATGGAAATGTCTTTCAGCGCACGCGACTCGCCATAGTAGAACGACACCCGTTCGATCTCCACCATGGGCGCAAGGTTTTCCATTCTCTTGTCCGCTGCGGGGGCTGGTTTTGCCGGGCTCATTTTCACAGGAAACAGTTTTTTTTCACTTTTCAATTTCGCATTGCTCATCGTGCGTTCCCCCAATTATATACCAGATGCCATCAGCTTTTTCTGCAACTGGGTCCGCAACCAGATCGCCGTGA
>QJWD01000423.1 GCA_003235465.1 Nitrospirota bacterium
AATTACCTGCAAACCGGCGAAAAAAAGGCCCGCGTGCGGATTCAGGACGTGCTCGTCCGCGGCCAGAAGCTTTTGGTGCAGGTGGCCAAGGAGGGGCGCGGCAACAAGGGCCCCTCGCTGACCAATTCCCTCAGCCTGCCGGGGCGGTTTCTCGTGCTGGTGGCCGGCCAGGAGGCGAGCGCCATTTCGCGCAAGATCGAAGACGAAGCGGAGAGGAAAAAACTCAAGGAGATCATCGCCGAGCTCAACCTGCCGGAAAATATGGGCCTCATCATCCGCACCGCGGGCCTCGGGCGCACCAAGGCCGAACTCAACCGCGACTTGCAGATGCTCCTTAAAATCTGGGAGCAGATTCAGGAAGCCGTGCGCGACCCGGAAAAGCACGCGCCCTACATGGTTTACCAGGAGCCTGGGCTGGTGGTGCGCACGGTGCGCGACCATTTCACCACCGACACCTCGGAAATCATCGTCGACAACGTCCAGTCCTACCGCAACCTCAAGGAATTCATGAAAATCCTGATGCCCAGGATGCGCAACCGCATCACCCTCTATAAGGAGACGCGGCCGCTGTTTTCCGTTCACAAGGTCGAGGAGCAGATCGAATCCATCTACAACCGGACGATTCACCTGCCCTCCGGCGGCTCCATTGTCATCGACAGCGCCGAGGCCATGGTGTGCATCGACGTCAACTCGGGAAAAACCACGAGCGCAAGCCAGCTCGAGGAAACCGCCACCAAGACCAACCTCGAAGCGGCGGACGAGATCGCCCGCCAGCTCCGCCTGCGCGATCTTGGCGGCCTGGTGGTGATCGATTTCATCGACATGCTGCAAAAAAAGAACAAGGCCCTGGTGGAAAAGCAATTGAAGGCCGCCTGTAAGATCGACAAGGCGCGCATCAACCTGTCACGCATCTCCAAGTTCGGCCTCATCGAAATGTCGCGCCAGCGCCTCTCGCCGCCGGTTCGCACCGGCATCTTCGACACCTGCCCGCGCTGCGACGGCATGGGCCAGGTGCGCTCGGCGGGCGCGCTGGCGCTGCAGGTGCTGAGGCGAATTCAGGAAACCGTGGGTTCGGACAAGATTCGCACCCTGCAGGTGACGCTGGGTTCGCAGGTGGTCGATTACCTGATCAACTTCAAAATGAACTACCTCAAGCAGTTTCAGGAGACCCACGGCCTAAGGATCGAGTTCAAGGGCATTCCCGGACTCGATTTCAAGGATTACGCCTACCAGGTGCTGGAACGAAAGCCGGATGAGGAAGCGCCGGCGGAAAAAGACACCAAGGGTGCGCAGCGGGAGGGCGGCAGGCGCCCTGAAGCTGGGCGGCGGCCCGAAGGACGGGGCCGCGAGGCCCGGCCGGAGCCAGAGGAAAAAGCCCAAATTGCCCCGGCGTCCCAGGAAGGCGAGCAGGACAAGGAAAAAACCGAAGGCAAAAAACCGCCCACCCGCAAGCGCTCATCCAGGCGGGGCGGGGCTTCGCGGCGCGGGTCGTCCTCCCGGGGACGGCGGCGCCCGTCCGACAGCCGTTCGCGTCCAGCCACGCAGGCCAGTGGCGAGGAAGGGGCCGTGCCCGCCACCGGAGACAATGGCGCGGTATCGGTGGTGCCCGTTCAGCCGGAACCGGAGCTGGATCTTTAGGGTTTGGCCTTCGCATCCCGGGCGCAGCGGAAGCCGGTGTCCCAGAACCGGTGGCCCGGCGGCGCGAAATTTCTGAACGGCAGCATGGCGAACTCCTTGAGAAAGCCGTGTTCCCGTTTCTGGATCGCACCGCCGCGAATCACCCGGTGGATCTTGCCGAAGCTTTTGTCTTTGAGGTCGGAGCCGGGGTAGGGGGCGTACCAGCTCGCCGTCCACTCCGCAACGTTGCCGTTCATCGCCATCACCCCGTGCGGGCTCGTGTCGGTGGCCAGGCTGTCCACCGGCAGGACGGTCCTCCCCAGGTTGGTGTTTTCCGGCGTGTAATCGTTTCCCCAGGTGAAGTTCCTGCCATCCTCGCCACGCGCGGCCTTTTCCCATTCGAACTCCGTCGGCAGGCGCTTGCCGCGCCACTGGCAATAGGCATCGGCCTCGAACCAGGTGACCCCGCGCACCGGCTCATTGGGCTTGCCGCCCTCGTAACGCCCCCTGGGCTTGAAGCGTAGAAAGGCCTGATAGCTGACCTCGTGCCGGTCGATATAAAACGCGGGCAGGCGGTGCTTCTGCTGCGGGCGGGCGTTCATGCCCGCGGTGAGGTCGGACATGAACTGAAGCGTTTCGCGATTCTCGGCCAGGCCAAGAAGAAATTCACCCTCGGGGACGAGCACCATTTCCCCGGGCGGCGCGTCGCACCCGGCAAGAACCGCGATAAAAACGATCAGGGCGATGAGCCCGGAGGGGCGTGAACGGGAGGCGGCGGCTTCAGGGCGGGCGGCCATCGAAGCGGGACCCGCGCCTAGCCCGCGGTGGCGACGGACGGCGGCGACTCGAAGCGCTTGCCGTCCTTGGAAAAGACGTATTCGATGGTCAGGCAGGCGGCCTCCTCGCGGCTGCACATGGCGCTTCGGCAGTCGGCCTCGGCGTTGTGGCAATAATAGTTCAGGATGCGCATCTTGAGGTATTGGCCGCTTCCCGTCCTCACCACGTAAACGTTTTTCTTCGATTCGATGTTATGCGTGCGGGTGCGGTAGTTGTACCAGTCGGCAATCGCCCGGTTGATCAGCTTGCCAAAGGAGCGCGTGTCGCCCACGAAGCCCGAATCCGGCACCTGGGCGACCTCGGCAAAGGGGACAGGCCCTAGGTTGATCACGCCGACCTTGCCCTCCGGGTTGGTGACGCCGCTGTTGGTGATGACCTTGGTGCGCTGAAAGCCGAGATCCCAGGCGAATTCCTTCAGGCGCTCGGGCTCGGCCTCGGGTTCCTTCACGCTTTCTGTTTTGCCGGTGGCCAGGTCGAGCAGGGTCCAGGCGCTTTTCGAGGTGGCGTCCACTTTCACCAGGGAAAAATCGCTGGTGATTTCAGGCCGTTTTTTCGGCGGCAGGGCGACGGTCTCGAAATCGCTGATGTTGCCGATCATGAAATTGAGAACGGTGTGAAACAGCACGGTCGCGCCAAGCAGGAAGGCGAATATTTTAGCGGTATTTCCCATAATTTCATTTTATCACACCCCACCTTGACTGCGGGGGTTCAAGACGTTATCTATTGATTAATCCCCAGGCGGCCGAGAGGCCAGGCCCGGATTCGGAGAATAGTGGCTAATCATCAAAAATACAATAAGTTTATATTAATTGCACATGAGTTTTCAGCTATGGTAAATTAGTGCCAGGGCAGGAGCTCATGGGAGAAAGCGGGGCGTGAACGATGACCGGCAACAAAGAATTCGACTATAAAAAATCCCAGATTGAGAAATTCCTGAAAGCTGAATTTCAGAAAAAATTCCGCACCAGGGCGCGCATTTCCATCCGGAAGCGGCAAAAGTTCATGAGCGAGATGACGCGCAAAATCGGCAAGAAATTCGGCAAGGACGTCTTGTTCCTGGTGGATTTCTCCAAGCAGGGGTTCGTCACCCTGGTCTCTCCCTCGAAGACCGAATCCACCGATAAGGGCCGCCTGTTCCAGTCTTTCGCCCACCCGCAGGTGTTCTACACCTCGCACGCGGTGGACCGGTTCAGCGAAAGGACGGATACCACGGAAAACTGCATCATCGCTCTCGACGCCTTCATGGAGGAAGCGCTCCTCACCTTTGGCGAAAACGAAGGGTTTCTCACAGGCTCCCAGGGTGTTTTTGCCTACGAAATTGAAACCGACCGGCTGGTCATCAAGACCTACATTCCCGCGGAAATGTTGTCGGAAGAGCAAATCCGCAAATTTTACGGCCCCGGCATGATCGCCGCCCTGTCCCGCGATTTTCTCGCCGAAGACGGCGAGGATAGCGACTTTATCATGGTGGACGAGGTTTCCCCGCCCATCGCGCCCAAGCCCAGGAACTGAGCCGGGCCCTGGAACCGGACGCCGGGTTTCCCGCCGGGCCGGGGGGGCGCCGGCCGAACCGCCCCTTTCTGCACATGATCCAGCTCTTTAACGTCTTCAAATCCTATGGCGGCTCCGCCCCGGCGCTCGACGGCGTCAGCCTCACCATCCACAAGGGTGATTTCGTTTACCTGACCGGGCCGAGCGGCGCCGGCAAGACGACGCTGCTTAAAATCCTGTTCCGGCGCGAGTGCATCGATCGCGGGCAGGTGCTGGTGCACGGCTTCAATGTCGGCAAACTCGGCCACGCGCGGCTGTATCAGCTCCGGCGGAAAATCGGCGTCGTGTTTCAGGATTACAAGCTGCTCCCCAAGAAGACCGTGTTCGAGAACGTGGCGTTTGCCCAGGAAGTCATCGGTGTGGACCGGAAAACCACCAAGGCGGCCACCTGGCAGGCGCTCAAGGACGTGGGCCTCACGCAAAAAAGAAATGCTTATCCGCCCGAGCTCTCCGGCGGCGAGCAGCAGCGGGTGGCCATCGCCCGGGCCCTGGTCAACCGGCCAAGCATCCTGCTCGCCGACGAGCCCACCGGCAACCTCGACCCCGCTCTCGCGACGGAGATCCTCGCCCTGTTCGAGGCGGCGCACAGGCAGGGCGTCACCGTGATCCTGGCCACCCATAATCAGGACCTTCTCAGGATGCGCCGCCACCCCGTCGTCAAGCTCGAGCGGGGCAGGGTGGTCGAATCTTGAAATCGATGGTTCATTCACTCGCCAACGTCTTCGCGCAAGTGGCGCACAACCTGCGCGTCAACCGCCAGGTGTTTCTGGTTTCCGTCGCCACCATCACCATTGCGCTGGCGATTCTTGGGCTGTTCCTGCTCATTTTCGTCAACCTCGACAGCGTGCTCGCAACCTGGAACCGCCAGGTGCAGCTCGTCGTGTACCTCGAAGACAACGTCGACGAAGCCGGCCGTGGCCGCATTCAAGCCCTGCTTGAGGCGAATCCGGATGTCGAGACGGTGACCTACACCTCGCGCGAGGACGCCTGGAAGGAATTTCGCCATTCCTTCGCCGGCGCCGCCGACTTCGTCGAGGATCTCGATTTCAACCCACTGCCGGGTTCGTTTCACATGCGGTTCAAGCCCTCGCCGAAGCGGCTGGAAAAAATCAAGGGTGTGGCCCGCGTCCTCAAGGAGCAGCCCGGCGTCGAATCGCTTGAATACGGCGAGAAGTGGGTGGCGCGTTTCGAGAAGTTCATGATCTTCACTCAGGTCTTCCTGCTCGCCGTCGGCGGCCTTTTGTGCCTGGGGCTTTTGCTCATCATTTCCAACACCATCAAACTCTCCTATTATTCCCGGCAGGAAGAGATCGAATTGATGCGCCTCATCGGCGCCACCGACCGTTTCATCCGCATGCCTTTCCTGCTGGAAGGCTTGTGCGTGGGCCTTTTCGGTTCCGTGGCCTCGCTCGCGCTGCTTGCCGCCATGCATTATTACATCCAGATGCGTTTTCAGGGCTCGCTGGAGTTCATTTACCGGGGCGCCGTCATCCAGTTTTTACCGCTGTCCTGGTGCGCCGCCCTGGTGCTCACCAGCGTGACCGTGGGCCTGATGGGCAGTTATTTTTCGATCAACCAGTTTCTGCAAACGGGGGACGAGTGATGCGAAACGCCGCCGCCTTGCTCATGGCATGCCTCGTCGTCTTGCCGCCTTCTCTCGCTGCCGGGGATAGTAAAAAAAGCCTGCCCTCCCGCATCAAACAGGAAGAAAGCGACCTCGGCGAACTCAAGGAACGCATTCGAAAGCAGGAGAAATCCATCTCCATCGCCGGCGCCAAGGAATCCTCCCTGCTCAAGACGCTCGGCCGCATCGAGGAGCGGCTGGCGGTGCAGGAGAAGGAGCTTGGCGTGCTGCATCTCAAAATCGAGCACAACAAGGCCGAGATCGACAAGCTCGAAGGCCGCCTGGCCCAGGTGCAAAACCAGGTGAAGGGCCACAACCGGGTGATGGCCGGCCGGTTGCGCGCCATGTACAAGGAAGGCCCGCTGTTTGGCCTGAAAGCGCTGTTCTCGTCGGACAACATGGTCGACCTCCTGCGCCGAGTCAAATACATGCAGGCGCTCGCCGAGTTCGACCGCGCCCTGTTTAAGGATTACAGCGCGCGCACCCTGAGCCTCAGGGAAAAGCGGGACGAACTGATTGCCGCCAGGGAAGCCCTGCTGGACCTGGAGGGCGAGCGGCGCGCCAAAAAGTTGC
>QJWD01000314.1 GCA_003235465.1 Nitrospirota bacterium
TAAAATAAATATTAGAAAGATAGAAATACCTTAGTCTTAAGTTCCATACTGGTTTTTTGTCCTTTTGTTTTGAGCCTGCCCTTGGGTCGCGCGTTGCTTTACGCGGTGTTCGAAGGATCTCAGGGTTCATTGCAAACCTTCGGCCTTCGCCACCATGAACGCTCCCATCGACCTGCCCGGACAGTTGTTCGGCAGCAACCGGCGCATCAACCTCTGCCACCTGCACGACACGTTCAGTGCGCTGGCGGGGATCGCCGCCAGGGAGCTCAGGGACACCGCCGGCATCGACATCCCGATCAGCGCCGGCATGTGGGGCGGCTCCTACCTGATCGCCGGCGACGACGGCGACGCCCGCACCAACGTCGTGCGCCTGTACTCCCTGGTCAGCCTGCCGCAGAACACCGCCCTCGACGAAAAGGACAACTTCGAGCGGCTGATGGAAATTTATCACCGCCTATTCCGCACCACCTTCGGCCGTTTCGGCCTCGACCTGGTGGACCCGCGCTGGGGCGAGCCCGTCCCCTACTCCAACCGCAAACGCCCGACCACCACCCTCCAGATGTGGGACAAAAGCGGCCGGGTGAAGTTCGTGCGCGCGTTTTTCGTCTGGAACAGCGCCACGTGGGAGGAGTCCATCATCTACGATGCGATTCGCAACGTGCGCCAACTCAAGGAAAACCTCGACATCAACCACCGGCCGCTGAAAAAAGCCAAGGACGAGCTCAAGTTCCTGTTGCAGGATGTGCTCATTATTTACTTCACGCTGCGCCCCGCCCTCACGCCGGATTTCGCCGAGCACGCCGAACCCATCGCGGAGGATCTTCTCAAGCGCTTTCTCCGCGGCCTGCACGACCCCGAGGAAATCGAAGAGATGTACCACAGGGTGTTCGCCAATGCGCTGGTTTATGGTTACGAGGAAGCCCTGGAAGGGCCCTACCGGAAGGACGGCCTGGATATCTTCAAGGTCGAAGACTGGCCGGTGGCAAAGATCAACTGGGTGCCCGGGGAATTGAAGGAGAAACTCTCGCCCTACCTCAAAGGCACCTTTGCCCGCTTCCGGGAAAACCTGAAGAAAAAAGACGCCGGCGCCTAGGGCGCCCTAGGGAAAGGTGAGAAGCAGCCACCCAGCCAGGCCTTTCTGGCCGTTGCGCTCGCGGTTCTGGCCGTTCCACACCGCCACCGCCATCGGCGTCGCGCCCTTGAACTGGATATCGGCGTTGTCGGGCGTTTCCAGGCCGCGCCTGAACACCACCCGCCAGCGCTTGTCCTTCCACACCCCCTTGCCCATCACGTTCTGTTCCTCCTGCTGGGTCAGGGTGCTGAAGCCTTCGGCGTTCAGGTCCTCCACCGGCGAATTGCGCTTCGGCGCTTCCACCGTCGGCAGGCCCGATTCCGCGTCCTGACGCACGTGCTTTCCCGCCTTCTCGCCGCCCAGGTCCGACTGCCACATGGCGCGCCACTGCCAGATGTTCACCGGCTCGCCCGCGCCGCCCATGGTGATGGCGGGAAGCTCGCGCCCCGGGTCGAGCGGAAACATCAGCGCCGCCTGATCGGTGTAGTTCGCCGACGGGCCATAAAGATAATCGAGGCTGTCGTCCTGCCATTCGAGGCGAATCGCCAGGGTGGAGGCGTTGCGAACCGCGCGGATCTCCACTTCCTTGATCGACGGGTCGGGCCATTTCGGGTTGGTGATCATTTGCGGACCGAGCTCGACCCGGGTTGCCGCCGTGCCGTCGGCCGCCGTCCAGATCGCCGCCTCGGGGTCCTGCGGCACCTCGCCCTCGATGCTTTTCACGCGGATCTCCGGGCCGCAGCTTGCGTCCTCCAGGCAGCTTTCGACGCCCGGCCCGCAGCCCGCGGCCAGCAGCAAAAGAACCAGGGCGGCCGGCATGAACCTGCAAAAACGTTTACCCATAAAAGATAACCTCATGATCAATATGCCAGCACGGCCTTCTCGAGGTGGCGGCGGTGGAGGGCGGTGAGGGGGCCGACAACGATGAGGTTCAGGCGCTCGGGCACGAACAGCCTCCTCGCCAGGGCGTGCACCTCGTCGCGGGTGACAGACCGGATGCGCAGCCACTCCTCCTCCGGCGAAAGCGGTTCGGAATACAAAAGCGAAAGCCCGTAGCGGGCAACCTGCTCGTAGGGGCCGTCGCGGTCGACGTCGAGATCGAACAGCGCCCGCTGCTTGACGTGGGCGAGCTCGGCGTCGGTCGGCCCTTCGGCGGCGAAGGCCTTGATCTCGGCAAGCAGGATGGCTGTAACCTCGAGCAGCTTTTCCGGCCGCACCGAGACGTCGAAATCCACCGTGCCTATATCAGACAGGCTGGTAGTGCGGCATTCCACCGAATACACCAGGCCGCGGTCTTCCCTGAGCGCGCGCTGCAGGCGCGAGGTGAAGCCGTCGTCGAAGACGCGGTTGATCAGGCAGGCGGCGGGGTAGTCCGGATGGTTGTAGGACACGCCGCGAAAGCAGACTTGCAGCTGCGCCTGGCTGTCGGAATCGTGCTGAAAGCGGCAGCGCGGGCCGCTCTGGGTCTCGTTCACGCTGCCCTGAAAATGATCGCGGCCGATCTTCCGTCCGCCTGAAGGGAAGTGCGCGAAATAGCGCCTGGCCAGCGCCAGGAAATCCTCGTGGCGGATGGGGCCGGCGGCGGCGAGCACCATGTTGCCGGCCACATAATACTCGTCGAACGCCTGGCGCAGCGTCGCCTCGTCCATCGCGGCGATGGTGGCCTCGGTGCCGATGGTCTGCCACGACAGCGGGTTGCCCTCGTAAAGCAGGCGGCAGGCCTGGTCGTCGATATCGACGTTCTCACCCTTTTCGTTCAACTCCTCCTGGCATTCCTCGAGTATGATCTGCCGCTCCAGCTCGATTTTGGAAAACGTCGGCCGAGTGAAAAAATCGGCGAACAGCTCCACCGCGCGCGAAAATCCGGAAATGTGCGGGCTGAACCCGAAATAGGTGTATTCGCTGAGCGTCGAGGCGCGCAACTCGCGGCCGAGGGATTCGAACTCGCGGTTTAGGCTAGCGGAGTCGGGAAATTTTTCGTTGCCGCGGAACAGCATGTGCTCGAGGAAGTGAAAAACGCCGTTGTTCTTCTCGTTTTCAAAACGCAGCCCCGCGCGCACGAACAGGGCGAGCTCCACCGAGTGGATGTGTGGCATTTCGATGCCAACCACGGTGAGCCCGTTGTCGAGAATATCCGTCTGGTGTTTCAGGCCGGATTCGGTTAAATTCTGGAACGTTCCTGTTTTCAATAACGCCTCGGGGCGACGCCCGGAATGTTTTGGCCGGTCAGGCAAAGCATCCGGCATTATCTCACAACCCGCCAGGCCGCTGGCAAAAAGATGGCCCGTTAAGCCGATGACACACGCCGACTGGCTCCTGAGCGATTACAATGCCGCCTTTAACTTCCTGCTCGAGGGCGACGAGGCCGGGCCGCTGGTGGAGGCCGGCCGCGTGACCGTGGTGCTGCCCACCGCCCTGCCCGGCCGCTCGCCCCGCCTTCTCGGCCTGTTCATGGCGGCGCCGCTCGCCGTGTTCCTCGTCACCCTTGCCGCGTTTCCCTTCGTCGTCCTCGGCCGGCCCGCCGAATGGTCCGGCGGCGGCTGGTTCGTGGCCCTGCTCGCGCTCGTGCTCTTTCTCGGCCTGCTTCTCGCCATGAAACTGCTGCTTAAAAACCGCGACCTGTTTCCGAGAAGCCACTTCGTCACCCTCGGCGAGGCCGGCATCGGCATGCATTTCGCGCGCTGGCACCGCCCGCTCGCGGGGCCCGCCGCCGGCATCCCCTGGAACCACGTACGCTCGGTGAGCGAACGGCAAAGCTTTTTTCCGCCCGCCCTTCTCGTCGGCGTTCTCGCTATCCGGCTGATTGCGGTGGAGGCGGATAACGGCGACACCGTCCTCATCCCCCTCGCCGCGCGCGACCACGCGCTGGCGGAAGACATCAAGCAAAGAATCCGCACCCGACTCTCACGCTAAAGCGGTTTTCCAGGTGCACCGAAACCTGGCGGCCACGCGGGCTAGGCGTCCGCTCCCGCCTGCCGCCTCGCCGCTACTCGAAGTGCACCGAATCCTCGCCGAGGAGAGTTTCGATCTCGCGGATCACCTCGTCGCTCGGCTGAATTCTCAGATCATGGTCCACGGTCATGGTGCGGATGTGGCTGTCGGGAAACAGGAAGTGCAGGAAGGTTTCGTTGCCGCCCTTGTGCGAGGCGAGCACATCGCGCACCGCCATCAGGGTTTCCTTTTCCAGGCCGGGCGTGCGGATTTGGATATGCACCTTGCCCTTCCAGTGCCGCTTCGCCTCGGCGAGAGGCACGACCGACTGCGCGATCACCTTCGGCAGGTTGCCCTCTGCATCCACCTCGCCGCGAATCAGGAGCGCCACCTCCTCCTCAAGGAGCTGTGACACCTGGCTGTAGATCTCGGGCCAGAAGATGACCTCGAGCGAGCCCTGCAGATCCTCCATCGTCACGATGGCCATTTTGTCGCCCTTGCGCGTGGTTTTTGGCAGCACCTTGATGGGAATCCCCGCGAGGTTGACCGACTTGGGGCTGCTGCCCTCGGCGATGGTGGCCGAGTTGGCGTCGGTGAACCAGGCCAGGTCGCGCGCGTAGCGTTCCAGCGGGTGGCCGGTGATGTAAAACCCGATGGCCTCCTTCTCGAACTTCAGGCGCTCGTGATCGCCCCACTCGGGCGTGTTGCCGTTGCCGGAAAACCCGCTCGCCCCCGGCTCGTCGTCGAACATGTCGAGCAGGCTCGACTGGCCGAGTTCGATGTCCTTCTGCTTGGCCTGCCCCTGCTCCATCGCCGCCGTCAGGTCGTGCATGAGCGCCGCGCGCGGCACGCCCAGGGAATCGCAGGCACCGCTCTTGATGAGGCTCTCCATCACCCTCTTGTTCACCGTGCGCAAGTCCACCGATTCGCAGAACTGCTGGAAGGTCTTGAAATGGCCCAGGCGGCTTCGCGTTTCGATGATGGATTCGATGGCCGCCGAACCGACGTTCTTGATGGCGCCAAGGCCGAACAGGAGCTGATCCTCGACGATGGAAAAATCCTTGCGGCTGGCGTTGATGTCCGGCGGGCGCACGGTGATGCCCGCCTCGCGGCAATCGTGAATGTAGCGCAGCACCTTGTCGGTGTTGTCCATGTCGCTGGTGATGAGGGCGCCGAAGAACTCCAGCGGGTGATGCGCCTTCAGGTACGCCGTCTGGTAGGAGATCTGGGCGTAGGCGGCGCTGTGCGACTTGTTAAAACCGTAGCCGGAAAACTTTTCCATCAGGTTGAAGATTTTTTCCGACTTGTTGGCGGGGTGGCGGTTGGTCTCGCAGCCCCGCATGAATTTTTCCCGCTGCGCCGCCATCTCCTCGGGTTTCTTCTTGCCCATGGCGCGCCGCAACAGGTCGGCGTCGCCCAGGCTGAAACCGGACAGGACGCTCGCGATGTTCATCACCTGCTCCTGATAAAGGATGACGCCGTGGGTTTCCTTGAGGATGTCCCTCAGTTCAGGCAGGTCGTACTTCTCCTCCATGTGGCCGTGCTTGCGCTTGATGTAATCGTCGACCATGCCGCTCTCGAGCGGCCCCGGCCGGTAGAGCGCGAGCAGCGCGATGATGTCCTCGAAGCAGTCGGGCTTCATCTTCTTCAGCAAATCGCGCATGCCCGAGCTTTCGAGCTGGAACACGCCCAGGGTGCGCGCTTCGCCGAGCAGCCGGTAGGTTTCCGGATCGTCCTTGGGGATGGTGAAGATGTCGAGGTCGATGCCGCGCGACTGCTTGATGAGCCTGAGCGCGTTGTCGATCACGGTCAGGGTTTTAAGGCCGAGGAAGTCCATCTTGAGGAGGCCCAGCTTTTCCACGCTGTTCATGGCGAACTGCGTCACCACCTCGTCGTTGCCGCCCTTGTAGAGCGGCAGAAATTCGGTGAGCGGCTTCGAGGAGATCACCACGCCGGCGGCGTGGGTGGAGCAGTGCCGGGGCAGCCCCTCCAGGCTTTCGGCGATGGTGAGCAGCTCGTCGATCTGCTTGTTTTCCTTCCTGAGCTGGGCGAAGCGCGGCTCTTCCTTGAACGCCTCTTTCAGCGTGATGTTCAGTTTGTTCGGCACCAGCTTGGCGATCTTGTCCACCTCGCCGTAGGTCATGTCGAGCACCCGGCCGACGTCCCGAATCACCCCCTTGGCGTTCATGCTGCCG
>QJWD01000278.1 GCA_003235465.1 Nitrospirota bacterium
GATCGAAAATATCAAACGGGAGCCGCGCAACTACATCGGCCAGCCCGTCATTCAGCTCTCGCGCGTGCCGGTGATCGTCAAGGACCATTTCGAGGGCCGCCACGTCGACCTCCGGCCCTACGTGCTGTACGGCAAGGACATCTACGTCCTCCCCGGCGGGCTGACCCGCGTGGCGCTCGAAAAGGGGTCGCTGGTGGTGAATTCGTCCCAGGGCGGCGGCAGCAAGGACACCTGGGTGCTGGCGGAGGACCCGCAATGAAACACGACGGGAGAGAACCATGCTGAGCCGCGTCGCGAATTCCATATTCTGGATGAGCCGTTACCTGGAGCGGGCGGAGAACATCGCACGCCTGATCGAAACCCAGCTGCACATGGCGCTCGACCTGCCAGCGCTGAGAGACGACCCCAAGGCGTGGAAACCCTTGGTGGACATTACCGGCGACGAGGAATACTTCACCAAGAACCACGGCGCCCCCAACAAGGAGAAGGTGATCTTCTTTCACACCTTCGACAGCGCGTACCCGCATTCCATCCGCTCCTGCCTGACGGCGGCCAGGGAGAACGCCCGCTCGGTCCGGGAGGTGATTCCCTCGGAACTGTGGGAGATGATCAACCGGCTGTACCTGGAAGTGACAAGCATGAGCAACCGGGTCGTGGTGTTCAATGACCCGCACGCCTTCTACACCAAGATCAAGATGGACTGCCACCTCATCACCGGCATCGCCTATTCCACCATGGCGCATGGCGAGGCCTGGCATTTTTCCCAGCTTGGCCGGTTCCTCGAACGCGCCGACAAAACCTCGCGCATCCTCGATGTGAAATTCTTCATCATTTTGCCGAGGCTCGATTACGTCGGCTCCTCGATGGACAACGTCCAGTGGGCGGCGCTCCTCAAATCCACCAGCTCGCTCGAGATGTACCGCAAGCGGTTCAACCTGATCAGCGCAAAAAACATCGCGGACTTTCTCATCTTCGACCGGGAGTTTCCCCGTTCCGTGCTTTACTGCGTCAACCGCGCCGAACAGGCGTTCTCGTCGATCAACGGCACGGTCCCCGGAACCTACAGCAACGACCTCGCGCGCAAATTCGGCAAGCTGACCGGCAGGCTCAACTATTCCCAGATCGACGATGTGTTCGCCATCGGCATGCACGAATTTCTCGATGGCGTCCAGTCCGACCTCAACAAGGTGGATGCCGCCATCTTCGATGAATATTTCGCCCTCAAGCCCGCGAACGCGGGCAATTCGTCCCAGAGCCAGGTGCAATGACGTTTTGCGTGGCCATGAAAATCGAGGAGGGCATCGTCGCCTTTGCCGATTCCCGGATCACCACCGGAACCGAGCAGACCCTGGCGCGCAAAGTGACCGTGCAGCAGAAAACCGGCCACAGCCTGTTTCTCATGACCTCCGGCCTCCGCTCGGTTCGCGACAAGGCGATCACCTATTTCGAAGAGAGCAGCCAGGATCTCAAGTTCGACAAGCTGTACAAGGCCGTCAACCATTTCGCCGATCAACTGCGCATCGTGGCGGAGGAAGACCGGCGCGCCCTGCAGGCGAGCGGACTGGCGTTCGACCTGCACGCCATCATCGGCGGCCAGCTGGAGAACGACGGGGAGCACAAACTTTATCTCATCTACCCGCAGGCGAACTGGATCGAGATTACCATTGAAACGCCCTACCACATTCTCGGCGAGCGGGGCTACGGCAAGCCGATCCTGGGACTCGGGTTGAATTACCGGTCGAGCCCGCTCACCGCGCTCAAGGTCGGCTTTCTCGCCTTCGACGCCACGCGCAGGAGCGCCACCGACGTGGGCTTTCCCCTCGATGTCGTCTATTACAAAAAGAATTCGTTCAACATCGTCGAATACCAGTACGAGAAGAGCGAGCTGGAAGAAGTGTGCGCTTTCTGGAAAGAACGGCTGAGACAATCCCTCGAAGACCTGCCCGCGGCCTGGACCAACAAGCTGCTTTTGCCGTTCAACACCCCGTCAAATTCCTGAAGCACCCCGGCCCCCTCACGGGAGGAACACCTCCTAAATCCAACTGGCGTCCTTATAGTTTGCAGGCGCTGAACCCTTTAACAGGGCCGGTGGCCGGTTGACCTGAACGGGTCTCCCCTTGCTCCTAAATTGGAGCCGGGGCGGGCTATGCGAAAGCCCGATTGATCTGACCGGGCAAATATTGTAGCTTGGGATCATGTTCAACTATCAACGAGGGGTGTTCCATGAAGAAGGTTCTTTCCCTGTTTTTTGTACTCTGTTTCGCCGCCTCCGCCAGCGCGGAAATCAAAACCGAAGAGATCAAATACACCGCGGCCGGCGCCGAGCTCACCGGCTTTCTGGCTTATGACGACCAGGTGAAGGGCAAACGCCCGGGCGTGCTCGTGGTGCACGAGTGGTGGGGCCACAACACGCACGCGAGAACCCGCGCGAAAATGCTCGCCGAACTCGGTTACACCGCCCTCGCCCTCGATATGTACGGCGACGGCAAACTGGCCGACCACCCGAAGGCCGCCGGCGAATTCATGAACGCGGCGTTTGCCGACTGGGAGGGGTCGCAGGAAAAATTCCACGCGGCGAGGAAGCTCCTGGCTGGCCATGAAACGGTGGATGCAGGCAGGATCGGCGGCATCGGCTTCTGTTTCGGCGGCGCGGTGCTGATGCGCCTTGCGCGCGGCGGCGAGGCGCTTTCCGGCGTGGTCGGGTTCCATAGCGCCTTGCCGGGGCAGCCGCCGGTGACGAAGGGCCAGGTGAAAACGCCGATTCTCGTCATCAACGGGGCGGACGACGGTTTCCTCAAGCCCGAGCAGGTGGCGGCGTTCAAGAAGGACATGGCCGACGCCGGGGCCGATTTCACCTACATCAGCCTCGAGGGCGTGCGCCACAGCTACACCAACCCGCAGGCGGACGAGTTCAGCAAGAAGTTCGAACTGGCGGCGCTCAAATACGACGCCGAGGCGGACAAGAAGGCCTGGCAAAGCATGCAGGATTTCTTCAAGCGGGTTTTTGGCAAGTAAAATAGCCGGCGGAGGGACAGGGGAGGCCGGCCAGGAGGAGCGTCGAAACACAGGCATGACGGAGAGGGAGGATCGCCCTGCTAAAATCCTTTGGCTCCGAGGGCGTGCAGTTTGCTGAGCCACTTTTGCCGCTTGTCCTCGGCGAGCACATTAATGCGGCCGATGAGGGTTTCGCGGATCGGGCGGATGCCCGCGAGTTTGAGAATGTTGCGTTCCAGGCTCTTTAGGCTGTGGGCGCCGAAGTACCAGCGGTAAATCACGGCGGGCATGCCCATGGTGACGAGAATGCGCGCGCTTTTGCCCTTCAGGTTGCCCTTGGGCATACGGGTAAGATCGCCCTTGTCCATGGCGAACTTGTAACGGAACACCTGCTCGAAAAAACCCTTGAGTAGCGCCGGCATGGTGCCGTGCCACAGCGGGTAGACGATGAGCAGGTGGTTGCAGGCGCGAATCATCGCCTGGCTGTTCAGGATATCGGGCGGCGGCTGGCCCTCTTCGAAATCCGCCTGCGTTCTGAGCAGCGGAAAATCTAGCCCGGCGATGTCGATTTCGCTCACGCTGTGGCCCGCCTGCTTTGCGCCCTCGGCGTAGGCGCAGGCGAGGGCGTGGCAGAAGTGGTTGCCCGCCGGGTCGGGATGGCCCTGAATGATGACGATATTTTTCGCCATGCCTTTTCTCCAATCTCCGGCCGCTCTGGTGCGAGCCTAGGCCCGCGCGAGCGTCCAGATGCCGATGGCGATGAAGCCCGCGCCAGCGATGAAGTGCAGGTGCTTTTCGCTCACGTACTGAGAGAGAATCTGCCCGCCCGCCACGCCGATGGCCGAGGTGAGAACGAGCGCCAGCGACGCGCCGAAAAACACCGTCCACTTGCTGACCTCCTTGTCGGCGGCGAAGAGCAGGGTGGCGAGCTGAGTCTTGTCTCCGAGTTCGGCGATGAAGACGGTGGCGAACACGGTGCCGAGGATCTTCCATTCCATAGCTAATTTTCTTTCCCTTGGTATTCTGCGTCGGGCGGGCCGCCCGCGGACGCGGGTATCGGTGAACTTCCCGCCGGGCCTGCCGTGAATCTGGTATCGGACAAAAGAGTACACCCCGATTCGAGATAATTCAATGGCTGCGGGGGTGGCCATGCCATTTTGTGCGGCCGAAAACAAAGCGGCTTCCCTTAAAAGGGAAGCCGCTTTCGGGTTGGCCGGGCGCCGGAATTATTTGCGCGCTTCAAGCACCAGGTTGAACGGGGTTTCGGCTGCGCGGCGAAAGCGGGTGAAGCCGCCCGCCGCCACCACATCGCCGATCTTCTTTTGCCCCGCCTGCGCCCCGAGTGCGAGGCCCACCTCCTGGGAAAGCGAGGAGGGGGTGCACACGGTGGTGGAGAAGGAATAATAGACGCGGCCGACGGGGTTGAAGTTGTCCTCGCGCTTGTCGTGAGCGAAGGGTTCGACGATCATCCACGTGCCGTCATCGGCAAGCTTGCTGCGCACGTGGCGGGCTGCGCCGGCGGGGTCGCCCATGTCGTGCAGGCAGTCGAAGAAGGTAATGAGGTCGTAGCCCTCGCCGGGGAAATCCTTGGCTTTCGCGACCTGGAAGGTGACGTTGGTCAGGCCCTTTTCCTTCGCAAGCTCGGTGGCTTTCTCGATGGACGGGGCGTGGAAATCGAAGCCGATGACCCGGCTGTTGGGGTAGGCCTCGGCCATCAGCAGGGTGGAGTGGCCAAAGCCGCAGCCGACGTCGGCGACGCGCGCGCCCTTTTTAAGCTTGCCCGCGACGCCCTCAAGCGCCGGGATCCACGACGGAATCAGGTTGGCCTTGTAAGACGGCTTGAAGAACTTGGCGACGCCACAGAACAGGCAGGAGTCGTGATCGCCCCATGAGAGGCCCTCGCCGCTCTTGAAGGCCTCGGTGACCTTGGGTTCGTCGGCGAACAGCGAGGCGATGGAATAGAACCCGCCGCCCAGGTACACCGGGCTTTCCTCGTCGGCGAACACCGCCTCCTGTTCTGGCGAAAGAGAGAACCGCTCGACGGCGGGGTCGTACTCCAGGTAGCCGGAAGCCGCCTGGTTGCAGGCCCATTCGAGGATGTAGCGCTGAGAGGTGCCCGTTATTTCCGCGAGTTCGGCGGGGGTGAGCGGGCCGTTTTCGGCGAGCGCGGTGTACAGGCCTAGCTTCTGCCCGATGAGCACCAGCACGCTGCTCGTTGCCGCGCCCAGGTCGCCCACCATTTTGCCCATGAATTCCTGCAGTTTTTCCGGGTTGATTGCTTGCGTTTGCACGGTCATGATTTTTTCCTCCCTTGTTGAGTTAAAGCTGCGATCGAGTATGTTGTATTTATACCGACCAGTCGGTTTAGTGGGGTCCCAAAAAAAATCAGCGAATCAGCGGTTCATGAATCAACCTCTCCAGGCGGAGCTTGAAATTGTCGAAACCCCGGTGCACCACGCTCCAGTCGCCGCTCACCCGGGCGAGGAGAATGGCGCCCTCCATCATCACGAGAAAGTCCTCCGCCAGCTTGCGGCCGTCCTCGCCTTGGGCCGCCGGGGCGAAGATTTCCGCCAATCGCTTCTCCAGGCGGTTGAACAAGTCGGCGACGCGCTGGCGGATCTTCGGATGCGTGTTGGCCATCTCCAGGCCCAGGCTGCCGAGCAGGCAGCCGCTGCCCCAGATTTCGCGGGAGACCTCCTTGATGCGGTCGACGAAGGCGAACATCCGCTCCTGTGGCGGCAGCTGGTTGAACGGCCCGTCGAAAATTCTCTGGCTGCCGCCCGCGTGGTACCAGTCGAGAAGCGCTAGGCTCAAATCCTCCTTGGAGCCGTAGGCGTGGTAGAAACTTCCCTTGCTGACGCCGGCCTTGTCGCAGATTTCATCGACGGAGGTGGCCGGGTAGCCCTTGCCCAGCATGAGGGCCATGGCAGCTTTCAACAGTTTTTCCTGGGTCGGTGTCGTATCCATGAGGACAGTTTAGACTGACTGGTCGGTTTAGTCAACAGAAAAATGCGGAAGGGGTTTATTTTTTGATCCGGCGATTAAGCTCAATCGATTCAAACCTTTCAT
Organism: Nitrospirota bacterium; assembly: GCA_003235465.1. The sequence continues at coordinate 6,064 of QJWD01000278.1, forward strand.
TTAATCACGGTTGGCCGGGGCGAAAAAAAGGCCCCGGGGCTTAACCCGGGGCTAGCGAAAAAGTGGATAATTCGGCGGATCACTTATTGAAACACTTGCCCGTGGCGATGAGCGCCACG
>QJWD01000092.1 GCA_003235465.1 Nitrospirota bacterium
AAGCCCTGGGCAGCCGCTAATATTCTGTCCTGACTGTATTTTCTTTCCGGGCCTAAATGGAACGCATGAAAGACTATATCGTGGTCGTCGACCCGATCAAGGACCGCATCAAGCCGGTAACCTTCGAGGTGCTTGCCGCAGCGCGCGATCTGGCGGACCGGACCGATGGCCGCGTCACCGCCGTTCATCCTGGCGTGGTGGACGAGGTCTTCACGGCAAGCCTTGTTCAGAACGGCGCGGACCGGGTAATTCTATTGGATAACGAGGCCCTTTCTCCCTATTCCGCTGCGGCCTGGCTGTCTGTTCTGGAAGCCTTTTTAACCGGCGAATCTGCCGAGGCGGTGCTTCTGTCCGCCACCGTGCAGGGCAAGGAACTGGCGGCGGCGCTGTCGGCGCGGCTGAATGTCGGCCTGGCCAGCGATTGCATCGCCTTTGATGTGGCGGAGGACCTCACCCTCAGGCGTCCGGTTAACGCCGGCAAAGCCATTGCTGCATGGGGGTTTGACGACCGGCGGCCGCGCATTTTAACGCTTCGGCCCAATATGTTTCGCGGGCCGGGCGCCGATGCCTCGCGCGTGGGTGATGTAGAGGTGCACGAGGTGACGCTTGCCGAAGAGTCGCTTGCTCTTAAAATCAAGGACATCGTCAGGGAAACCGGCGCATTGCTCGATATCAGCGAGGCGCGGGTGGTTGTTTCCGGCGGCCTAGGCATGCAGGGCCCGGAGCATTTTCATTTGCTCGAATCCCTGGCGGGGGTCCTTGGCGGCGCCGTTGGCGCCAGCCGGCCCGTGGTCGACAACGGCTGGCGGCCTTATTCCAACCAAGTTGGCCAGACCGGTCGCACCATTTCTCCGGATCTATATATCGCTTGCGGCATTTCTGGCGCGGTGCAGCACCTGGCTGGAATGTCGTCGGCCAAGTGTATTGTCGCCATCAATACCGACCCGCACGCGGCGATTTTTTCCGTCGCCGATTATGGCCTTGTCGCCGATGTGCTCGAGGCCCTTCCGTTGCTCACCGCGGAATTCAGGCGGATTCTCGGTGGCTAGACCTTGATGGACGTTTCGGCCCTCGTTTTAACAATCCTTCAGGACCCGCGCCTAAAGCTTCCCACGCTATCCGACCCCGAAGGCGTGTCGGTGCAGATTGCCGATTACCTCGCCCTGCTCCGAAAGTGGAACAGCCGCATCAACCTCACCTCGGATAAGGACCCGGGCACCCTGGTCACCCGCCATGTGTTCGACTCGCTGCTCTATTTTCATGGGCTAGAGGCTCAGGGAGACACGGCGGACATCGGCAGTGGAGCTGGTTTTCCCGGCATCCCCATCAATCTGGTCGACCCCGGTCGTTCCCTGGTTCTGGTCGAGGGGCAAAGGAAGCGCGCCAGTTTTCTGGAGGAGGTGGTGCGCCGGCTTGGCCTGCCCGGGGTGCGGGTGGTCCGTTCCCGGGCTGAGGATCTTCCCCCCATATATAATGAGCGTTTTGATTTTGTCCTGTTCAAGGCGGTGGCTCCGCTGATGGATTGCCTTCGCCTCGCAGCCCCCTTGCTTTCGCCCGGGGGGCGGGCGGTGATTAAAAAGGAGCCGGGGGATGCCTCTCCATCTGGCGAATTTTCTCCGCTTCGGCCGCTGCCGCCGATCCCCATCGAGAGTTATTCCGGGCGACCCTCGCAACTCACTATTTTTCAAAAATGTTCCACGTGAAACAAAGCGTCCCACCCGTCGCCTGAGCGGCAAATCGATTATACCCGCAAAAAATACGGCTCGCCGAAATAGTGCTTTGCCGCCCCGCCGAATTGTGGTAGTTTAAACGAAATCAAACCCATTGAATTCCGGCGAGCCCGCGGGCCCCAACCGGTGCAGATATAGATTAAGATCATTCGATCACCTGTGGATCCGGCCTTGCCGGTGGCGGGGGAGCGGAGCGCCTCCACGATGGGAAAAATAATCTGCATCGCAAATCAGAAGGGCGGGGTGGGCAAGACCACCACGGCGATCAACCTGGCGGCCTGCATTGCGGTTGCCGGCAAGCGGGTGCTATTGGTGGATTCGGACCCCCAGGGCAACGCCACCAGCGGCCTGGGCTTGACCCTGGCGGTGGGTGAGCGCGGAATTTATGAACTCCTGATGCAGGAGGCAAAGCGCGCCGAAGTCACCCGCCCGACCCTGATCGACACTCTGGAGCTCATCCCCGCGTCGGTGGATCTGGCCGGGGCCGAGATCGAACTGGTCAATCAGGAGCAGCGGGAAAAACGTCTGAAAAGCGTGCTTTCCGGAGTGGAGGGGGAATACGATTATATATTCATCGATTGCCCGCCCTCCCTGGGGCTTTTGACGCTAAACGCCCTTGCCGCGGCGCACACGGTGCTCATCCCCATGCAGTGCGAATATTATGCGCTGCAGGGCCTGAGCCACCTGCTTAAAACGTTGAAATTGGTGAAAAACGCCATCAATCCCGAGCTCAAGGTCGAGGGCATCCTGCTCACCATGTTTGATGGCCGCACCCTGCTCGCCACCCAGGTGAAGGAACAGGTGACGCGTTATTTCAAGGAATTTCTATTGAACACGGTGATTCCGCGCAACGTGCGACTGAGCGAAGCGCCCAGCCACGGCAAGCCAGTGGTGCTTTACGCCAACCGCTCGACAGGCGCCGACTCGTATGTCGAACTGGCGCAGGAGATCATCGCCAGGGGCAAACACAACAAACCCGCCGGACAGCCGGCCAGCCACCTATGAACCGGGATGCACTGGGAAAGGGCATCAACGCCCTGATCCCCAATTTTGAAGAAGGCCTGAAAGAGAAAACCCCGCCCGCTGGCGTGGTGGAACTCCTCGTCGACGAGATTTTCCCCAACCCGCTGCAGCCGCGCAAGCATTTTGACGATGAGAAGCTTGAGGAGCTGGTGCAGTCGATACGCGAAAACGGCGTGCTGCAGCCGGTGATCGTGCAGAAACGGGCTAACGGCTACGAGCTGGTGGTGGGGGAGCGGCGCTGGCGCGCCAGCCAGAAGGCGCAGCTGAAAAAGATCCCGGTGATCATACGCGAAGTCAGCGAGACCCGGTCGCTTGAAATCGCGCTCATTGAAAACATCCAAAGGCAGGACTTGAACCCCATCGAGGAAGCGGAAGCATTCGCCCGTTTGGGCGATGAGTTCGGGCTGACGCAGGAGAACCTGGCCAAGCGGCTTGGCAAGAGCCGCGTCGCCATCACCAACACGCTCAGGCTGCTCAACCTGCCGGGCAACGTCAAGCAGGATCTCATTTCCGGCCGCCTCTCCGCGGGGCACGCGCGCGCGCTGCTCGGCCTGGACAACGAAAAGGAAATCGAAACCCTGAGGCGCGAGGTGGTCAAAAAGGGCCTGAGCGTCCGCGAAACCGAGGACAAGGTTCGCCGCGTGAAAAGCGCCGCTGGCAAGGCGAAGCCAGCGGCGAAGGACGTGTTCATCCGCGATGTCGAGGCGCGTCTGAAACGGCGGCTCGGCACCAAGGTGGACCTCATCCCGCATAAGGACGGCGGCCGCATGGTGATTCATTATTATTCCGTCGACGATCTCGACCGGCTGCTGGACCTTATCGCCCCGAAAAGCTGATATCCATGAACGAATCGGAAGCACATTCATAAAAAAGGAGAGTCCCCATGGTCATCAAGAGGGAGGATAATCAATTAAAAGCCTATATGGGCGAGGATGCGTCGTTCAACGGCTCGCTCAGTTTCGAGGGCACGGTGCGCATCGACGGCAAGTTCGAGGGCCAGGTGAAAACCGGAGACACCCTCATCATCGGAGAAACCGGCGAGGTTTCCGCCGAAGTGACCGCCGGCACGGTGATCTGCAAGGGCAAGCTCGACGGCAACATCATCGCCTCGCAGAAGATCGAGATCCACGCCAACAGCCACGTGTCGGGCAGCATCAAAACGCCGTCGCTCCTGGTCGAGGTTGGCGCCATTCTCGACGGCCAGTGCCAGATGACCACGGGCGAAGGCAAGGTCCTGAAACTTGTCAAAACGCGCGAGGGAGAAGGCGCCCAGGGCACAGGCAGCGCGGGCCACTGAGCCTTAAAGGCGGCGTCATGACCGGAACGCTTTACATCGTCAGCACGCCGATTGGGAACCTGGGGGACATCAGCCACCGGGCGCTTGAGATGCTAAGGAGCGTGAAGCTCATCGCCGCCGAAGACACGCGCCGCACCCGCAACCTGCTCACCCATTACGGCATCGCCACGCCGCTCACCAGTTTCAACAGCTTCAACAAGATGAAAAAGGGCGATCACCTGATCGCCCTGCTCACAGAGGGCAAAGACATCGCCCTGGTTTCAGACGCCGGCACGCCGGGGGTTTCCGACCCGCTCTACCACCTGGTCACCCGCGCGGTGGCGGGGGGCATCGCCCTCTCGCCGGTTCCCGGCGCTTCGGCGGCGCTGGCGGCGCTCACCGTCTCCGGCCTGCCGATGGACCGTTTCGTCTTCGAGGGTTTCCTGCCAAGAAAGAAGGGCCGCAAAAAACTCCTGTCCGCGCTGGCTCTTGAGCGCCGCACCCTGGTGCTTTTCGAATCCCCCAACAGGATCGGCAAAACGTTGCGGGAACTCCACGAGGTGATGGGCGACCGGCCGGCGGCGCTCGCCCGCGAACTCACGAAATTGCACGAGGAGGTGTTGCGTGGCACCCTAGGCGAGCTGGCCGAAAAAGCGGCGGCAAGAACCTTCAAGGGCGAAATCACCCTCGTGATCGGCGCGGCGGAAAAACCCTAATAAATTGATAACAAGAACCTTTCTGAATTCTGGCGGGGGCGCTCAAGGAGCGGTTCCAGAGCCTGTGTGGCCAGGAAGCCGGGCGCGGGCAAGGAAAGCCTTGCAAAAACCTGAAATTGGAGTAAAAAAACGGTTTTAAGAGCCGGTTTTTCTGTTATTCTTCAGGTATCCCGGAATCTAAAGTGTCAAAGGGCCGCAGCGTCTCAACCCTGAGTGGAGCCTCGCGGCGGCGGGCGGAGGTGTCGATTGTTCAAGCTATTTGCCGATGAAGAACGAGCCCAGCCGGTGTTGAACGTGCTCACCGACCAGGAGTACGAATTCATCGCCGGCAAGGACCCGGCCGGCACCTACGACCGCGCCACCCGCGAAAGCATTTACTGGATCCTCGAAAAGCTCGAGGAAGCCGGCCGCAGGGGCTCGCGCTACGAAAGAAAACTCTACCGCCGCTTCATCGATGCGAATTTCGGCATCCTGCTCGGCGAGGGGGACCGCGTCACTGGCAACATCCAGCACGCGGGCGGGCTCACCGTGAAAGGCCGATTCGACGGCGAGATCCGCGTCAAGGACACGCTCACGGTGGAGAAGACCGGTGTCGTTTACGCCAACATCCTCGCCGAGACCGTGGTCTGCATGGGTGAAATCCAGGGCGATGTGCAGGCGAGCAAATTCATCCGCATCACCCAGGACGGCCGCGTGCAGGGGGAGATTCACGCCCCGAGCGTGCAAATGGAAGAGGGGGCGAGCCTGGACGGCCATTGTCAGGTGAAAGCTTGGCCCACGATCACGCAGGAAAAACAGGGCTGGCAGAAAAGACGGTTCCGACTGCCGGCCTGACCCGCCTTATTTATTTGTTTGATTCAAAATGGTTTATAAGTAAAATGAAGGCGGTTTTAAAAGCCCGTGGGCAATAACCCCAGGGCTTGTGCCGATTCATTCACCCCGCCCGCCGGACCCTAACACCGTTGGAGCCACCTTTAGCGCGATGAAGAAACCCTGGAGCGGCCGGTTCAAACAGTCCACCGATCGGTTGATGGAAGCCTTTTCCGCCTCCATCGGCTACGACCGCAAGCTGTACGCCCACGACATCGCGGGCAGCATCGCGCACGCGGAGATGCTCGCCCATACGGGCATAATCAGGCCGGGCGAGGCGAAGAAGATAGTCTCAGGCCTGAAAAAAATCCAGAAGGAATTCGAGGACGGCCGCTTTCAGTGCAAGGAGTCGCTGGAAGACATCCACATGAATATCGAAAGCCGCCTGAAGGATCTGATCGGCCCGGTGGCGGGCAAGCTACACACGGCGAGGAGCCGGAACGACCAGGTCTGCCTCGATATCCGCCTGTACCTCAAGGCCGAGGTGGCGGAAATTCGCCAGGCCATCCTGGATCTGGAGAAAACCCTGCTCGCCCTCGCCGAGAGTCACATCGATAACATTA